>DCFS01000118.1 GCA_002319875.1 Treponema sp. UBA1798
AGTGCTGTGAACACTTAAATCGTGCGCTTGTTATTGAAGCGGCAGCTGCAGAAAAGTATGCTCTGGAACCTGTATGCGTTGTTCCCTGGCTCAAAGGTGGCGGATCATTTGCGACTGCTGCATATTATGGATTCAAAGAACCTGTCGTTGTGGAGCATGTCAGGGCGCATGCAGGAATTGATATCGGTGATACATTGATTGGTATGCACTTGCGTGACGTTGCTGTTCCTGTCCGTATTGAACAGAAAAATATCGGTGGTGCACATGTAGTTTGTGCCCGAACGCGCGGAAGATTGATCGGTGGTGAAAGGGCTCGTTATCAGCGCGAAGATTAAAGACACCGGGGTATGTTATCATAATCAGTTTACTGAGGAACATATGGCAGACTCGGAGTTCCTATAAGCTATCGGGATTTGTATAGATTCTGCCGATTTCTTCCAGTATTTCTGTATGGCTGGAGTCTTTTTTGAAAATGCAGTTGATTTCTCTGAGCATAGTAAGATTCCGTATCGGTACTACAACCAGCGTTCCAGAGGCTTCTTCTGTTTTACAGGCACTGTGTGCGATAATCGATACACCGAGATTTGAAGAGACAAGTTCTTTTATTGTCGTAATATTGTCGATTTCTATGATTATATTGAAATTTTTGATGTTTTCAGAATGGCTGGACAGATGATTCTCAAATAAAGTACGGGTTCCGGTATTTTGTGAACGCATTATAAGTTTTTCTTTTTTTAACTCGGATAAAGACACCGTTTCCATTTGGGCAAATCTGTGTCTGGGTGAAACTACCAGACACAGATAATCAGTATCAAGAAGTACGGATGTATAATCATCACCGGGAATATTACCGTCGATGATGGCCCAGTCAATTTCATCTGATTTCAGCATGCTGCTGATTTTTTTCAGACTGTGCGTAACGATAACAATATGCGCCTCAGGATGTTCTCTGCAGTAAGGTGTGAATATTTGCGATACGATAGTTTCACCCAGAGTCGGCGTTACTCCGACGGTAAAACGTTGTATACAATTCCGGCTGTCTTCGATTGCCTGTTTTACACGTTCGGAAAGAGACAGTGCTTTCCGGGCGTATTCCAGCAGGATCTCTCCTTCCGCTGTGCTTTTGAGCCCTTTTCTTCCCTTCGTAAAGATTTTGATACCATACTGCTCTTCAAGGAGTCTGATCTGATGGCTCACTGCCGGCTGTGTAATACAGAGAATATCAGCTGCCTTTGTGTAGTTTCCTGTTTTCGCCAGTGTCAGTAACGTTATGATTTTCTGATCAATCATAGTCAAGCTCCTGCATAGTTCAGTTACTATAAAAAAAATTTATACTTATAAAAAATAATATAATTAGACTTTATAGTCTATAAGGCATATCATCAGGCATAAGTATGGGAGGCTATCATGAACGTTATTACCAGTCTTGCCGTAATACTGCTCGCAGGATTTTCCATGGCAAAAATAGTACATCTGCTCCGTCTGCCGAATGTTACCGGGTATATACTTTCCGGGATTCTTATAGGCCCCTTCTGTTTCAATCTTATTTCACCGGCAATTATAGACGGAATGGATTTTGTTTCAGATATAGCTCTTGCGTTTATTGCATTCAGTGTCGGAAAATATTTAAAGCTTTCCGTTTTAAGGGAAAGCGGATCACGTATTATTTTTCTGACATTCTGTGAAGCACTCGCCGCCGCTGCAGCAGTCACTACTCTGATGATCTTTGTTTTTCATCTGCCGGTTTCATTTGCGCTTATTCTTGGCGCAACCGGAAGTGCAACAGCTCCCGCTTCCACTATTATGACAATACGGCAATATAAAGCGAAGGGAACATTTGTTACTACATTACTGCAGGTTGTTGCGCTGGATGATGCCGTTGCGCTGATCGCTTTCAGTCTGAGCGCAGCTGTTGCACAGGCGCTTGATTCCGGTACCCGTCTTGATCTTAACGTATTTTTGTACCCGGTTGCTTTGAACCTGCTGATGATTATTGCCGGTGCTGTTTTCGGATTTATATTCGATAAAATTATTACGGAAAAAAGTTCTAATGTAGACCGGATAATTCTTGCGATTCTGTGCATCCTTATGGTAACAGGTTTTTGCAATTCTCTGAATGTTTCTCCGCTGCTTTCCTGTATGGCTTTCGGAACGGCTTATGCAAATAAAAGTCACGATAAAAAAATGTTCAGGCAGGTAAACGGTTTTGCACAGCCTGTTTTCCTGCTCTTTTTTGTCCGCTCAGGAATGAGTCTTGACATAACTGCACTCCGGACGGCCGGTATAATAGGTGTTGCATACTTTTTTGTCCGTATAATCGGTAAATATATCGGGGCTTTTGCAGGGTCTCTTGTAATAAAAGCCCCGCCGGAAGTCCGTAATTATCTGGGACTTGCACTGTTCCCACAGGCTGGTGTTTCCATCGGCCTTGCCGTTCTGGGGCAGCGGATACTGCCTGCCGCTATGGGATCGCTGCTTTCAGTAATTATTCTTTCTTCTGCGGTTTTGTATGAGATGATCGGACCTGCTGCTGCAAAATCTGCCCTGATTCTGTCGAAAGCAATAAAACCTGAAAAAAAATTTTCCCTTTAGGACACCGTTAAAAACTTTGGTTTTTAACGGTACCCTTTAACGGTCATGCGGATGAAGGCTGATTCTGTCCTGTTATCCTTGCCAGTGGTCTTAAGCAGCATTATACTTATAGTATGAAAAGTCTGGTTTTATATTATTCGTATACTGGAACGACAGAAAAGATCGCAAAAGTTATCAGTGAGGAACTGGGGGCGGATATTGAGCGGGTTTGCGTTGAAGATGAAAAGAAGCGGGAGGGTTTTTCATCGTACTTTTTCGGTGGAATGCAGGCCCTGCTTAAAAAGGAGCCTGCCACAAAACCGCTTTCTTTAAATCCCGGAGAATATGACATGATCATAATAGGAACGCCGGTCTGGGCCGGAACCTGCGCTCCCGCTATGCGGACTATTTTACATCGATACAGTTTTGCCGGAAAACGTACCGCATTTTTCTACACACATCAGGGCGGTCCTGGCCATATAGAAGCAGACCTTTTAGAGGCAGTGCAGGGATCTGTCTGTGTGGGTAGTTTAAGTCTTTGCAACGTTGTACGGGGCTGGACAGAGGCCGTGCAGCAATCAAAAACCTGGTGTAAAAACAGCATTCTGACAAATGTCTGATAAATTATGGCGGCGTTTTCAAAAGTCAGACGATTTTTGAAAGCAGCTCTATGGTATAAGGTTTATCCTATGGCGCAGATTTCTTTTATATCCGATATAGAAAAAATTCCTTTATTGGTCAAAAACGATGTTACTGCAGCTGCAGCAGGGCATGCAGTCCTGTGTATCGGTATTCCCGGCGGAAGAAGTGCCATTCCCCTGATACAGGGGTTGCTTTTATGTCCGCCAGGCGTAATTGCCCGTATGCGTCTTTATCTGGTGGATGAAAGACTTGAAGGAGAACGTAATGCCGACAGTCTTCGAAAAGCTGGTTTGAAACAGCTTGAACAGCAGGGAACCTGTTTGTTCATACCAAACCTTGACGGATCTTTTATTTCAGGAGAAGCTCTTTGTTTGTTATATCTCGGGGTTGGAGAAGACGGCCATGTAGCATCTCTTTTTCCCGGTTCGTATCCTTTACTGGACCGTATTGAGACACCTTTCGTTGTCTGTGTGGAAAACAGCCCGAAACCACCTCCGAGACGGGTTTCCGTTACGTACCGCTGGTTCCGTACGGTTGCCGCAACAGCGAAGGTCCGTCTGTTGTTTCTTGGGGATAGTAAGCAACAGGCCTGGGATAGATATGTATCAAAGTCAGAAAGAGCAGATTCTCTGCCGTGCATTTTTTTTGAAGATGCCGGTTTTGATGTAACGGTCGTGACGGATTTGAAGAAAGAACTTCGATAAATTCGGGCGTTATGTGAGCCACTTTCAAAAG
>DCFS01000281.1 GCA_002319875.1 Treponema sp. UBA1798
GACTATGAGCTTCCGGTTTTGAAAGTATATTCGGAGCCACTATTGCGTTGTGTTTCACCTCTTCAAAAGGAATATGCTGAGGCATCGCGGCTGCTCCGCTTTCTGGGAAACTTTTCTCCCATCCCGCCAACGGCAGTACCGGACCGGTCAATTATCAGGGAATTCATAGGTGGCAGTGCCTTCCACTACTGAGTTCCGGCAGGGACACACTGATTAAGTCAACACAGTTTAATGGGTGTGTCCCTGAGGCGTTTTCAAAAGTCAGACGAGTTTTGAAAACGCAACCTTAGATGTAATGATAGAATTTTTCAAATAGTTGTAATATAAGGGTTTGAAAAATTCTATAAAGCCACTTTCAAAAGTTAACAGACTTTTGAAAGTGGCTCCCTTATTTATTACGGAAATGAGACGTAACGATATCGTCCGTTATTGATTCTTCTTCACGGGCAACATCCTGCCCATATGACTGTAACTGCCTCTCACGGAGTTTCGAGACGGAGGCACATTTCTGCATTGCCGTCCTGAGTAATGTACGTTTTTGCTCAGTTATCAGTTTTGCTTTAACCATATCGTTACACAACTGTTCCTTCTGGATATCAAGGAATTTGAAAAACAACTGTGCCGAGCTTATTTCATTGAAATCTGTACAGCCATCCAGCTGCCTTACAACGGCAGTGTGCTGCATGGCCAGCAAGTCAAGTTTATTCTGAATCGTCTGCTCTGCAGAAAGCGCCTTGCCAAGTTCTATTTCCGCCTGTTCCTGCTGGAATTTTCTGATGCCAAGTACTTTTTCGAGCTTGAATTCAAATTTTTTCATTCAGTACTCTGATTTTCACCGATCCCGTTTGCATGAGATTCTGACAGCCCTGCCGCAGTTTTCATTTCACCCGCCGGATTTTCAGCAAATTCTTCAACAGGAATTTCAATCCCCGAAAGTACGGAAAGGCGTCTCAGCGTATCTTCCATACTGCACTTTTCAGATTCTTCCTGTTTCAGGAAGTTTTCTATATCAGTGTGCTTTTCAATTGCCCTGTCTATAACAGCGGAATTTCCTTTCTGGTAATTTCCGGTCGTAATAAGCGTTTCATTTTCGCGATATACTGACATAAGTTCACGAATACGGCCGCAGGCCTCTTTCGTATTTGTACCTGTCACCCGGCGGGAAAGACGGCTGATACTCTGAAGTACATCAATTGCAGGATAATGGTATTCCTGTGCCAGCATACGGCTAAGCACAATATGCCCGTCCAACGTTCCCCTCACTTTATCGGTAATCGGTTCGTTCATATCGTCACCGTCTACAAGTACCGTATAAAAGGCGGTAATCGATCCTCTGTCATTGGTTCCCGTACGTTCAAGCAGTTTCGGAATCATATCAAATACGCTCGGCGGATATCCGCGTTGGGCTGGAGGTTCACCGTTGGCAAGCCCTATCTCCCGCTGCGCCTGGGCAAAACGGGTAACAGAATCAAACATATACATGACATCTCTGCCCTGATCACGGAAATACTCCGCTATAGCAGTACTGACATATGCCGCCCGAAGACGGCATATTGATGGCTGATCACTTGTTGCAACAACAACGACAGACCGCTTAAGCCCTTCCGTTCCAAGATCCCGCCGGATAAAATCAAGAACTTCCCTTCCACGCTCTCCTATAAGCGCAATCACATTTATATCAGCATTCGTATTTCTCGCTATCATGCTGATAAGAGTTGATTTTCCTACACCGGAACCGGCAAAGATTCCCATACGCTGTCCCTTTCCTACGGTAAGCAGAGAATCTATTGCCCGTACACCCGTGGTAATACGTCTGTCAATCGGTAACCGCTGCATAGGATCCGGCGGTGAAGCCACCGCCGGGTAAAATGTTTCAGGGACTATCTCGCTGAAACCGTCACAGGCATGCCCGGTTGCATCAATAACTCTGCCCAGAAGGGATCTTCCCACACCAACCTGAAGGACTTTACCGGAAGCAACGACTTCACAACCGACCTCTATACCTTTCGTATCGCCGAAAGCGGTAAGCTTTACAGTTGTACCGTCAAGCCCTACAACCTCAGCCATCAGTTTTTCCTTCTGGCTGGGAATGCGTATTGTACACATTTCACCGATGACAGAACGGGGACCGATACTTTCTATTTCAAGTCCTTTTACGGCAGAAACATGTCCGACATACAGAATCGTTTCGGTCTGCTTTATCTCATCGATATATTTAGCAAAATTGAATTCTGCGGTATAAGTTGATTTCATAACTTTCAGGTATTCGGCTCCAGAACATCCGATTTTGAAACCAGTTTTATAGGTGATATCTCAATAATTTTCTGTTCTAGTTCATTGAGCTGACTGGATATGCGGGCGTCTATGGCTCCAAAATCCGTTTCAACGATACAGCCCCCCTGCTCAACTGTAGAATCTTCAAGGATATGTATATTCCTGATATTTTCAACACGGCTGATAAAATCCTGAGTATGTTCCGACGTCAGCTTCAAGTCCGCGAGGTTTACACGAATAGTCACATCTCCCCGCCCCTTGACCTTTTTCAGCGCCTGCAGGACATTATTCATTACAACACTTTTCTGATTTTCAGAAAGGACCTTGATAACCTTTCTGGCCATCAGAATAACAAGCTCAATAATCTGCTGCTCGGTTTCATCAAGAATCTCTTCCCGACGTACCATAACTTCGTTCAGGATAACATGCATACGGTCTACAAGCCGGTCTGCTTCTGCATGTCCCGCTTTAAAACCCTCTTCATGACCTTCTTCATATCCCTTTCCGGAAGCCTGTTTCCGGATAGAATCCTGGTCATTTTTTGCATTATCAAGAATCTGCTGTGCATCTTCCTGAGCTTTCCGTAAGATTGCCGCAGCATTATTCTGTGCGTCACTTTTTATTACCTGCGCCTGATCCGTCTGACGTTTTATCTCTGCAAAAGCAGCATCCTTTGCCTTATTGACAATTTCATCTGCATCAGCCTGGGCTTTATCCAGCATTACCTTTTTTTCAGCTTCCCATTGAACTCTGAAATCCTCTGCCTGTCTTTCCAGTTCTTCGACAGTCGGCCCCTCATACACAGGAACATCTTCCGGTTCTGCAGCCTTCTGTACCGGCTCATATGAATGAACAAGCCTGAGCATCATTTCACCGGGTTTTTTCTTGATTTCACCCGGACGGAATACCGTTTTCCCCATCTTCTACCTCAGTATCAAGTAACGAGTTCGTCTTCACCGGAACGGGCAATAACGATCTCTCCGGAATCTTCCAGACGACGGATGGTAGATACAATCTTCTGCTGCGATTCCTCAACATCCTTCAAACGTACAGGCCCCATAAATTCCATATCTTCCTTGAGCATGCTCGCCGCACGCTTTGACATATTCCGGAATATTTTATCCTGAACTTCCGTATCAACAGACTTAAGGGCTTTTGCAAGCTCCTGGGTATCGACTTCCCGCAGGACTTTCTGAATTGCACGGTCATCAAGCATGACGATATCTTCAAATACAAACATCCGTTTTTTAATCTCTTCAGCAAGATCAGGATCATCTTCTTCAAGAGATTCAATGATCGATTTTTCAGATGAACGGTCAACAAGGTTAAGAATTTCGACAATACTTTCAACACCACCTGCTGCAGTATAATCTTCACTTGAAAGTGTAGACAATTTCTTCTCGAGAACCCGCTCCACTTCCCGCAGGACATCAGGCGACGTACGATCCATCGTAGCAAGCCGTTTCGATACCTCTGCCTGCATTTCTTCAGGAAGATTCTGCAATATGATAGCTGCTTTGGTCGGTTCAAGATAGGCAAGAATCAGCGCTATAGTCTGCGGATATTCCTGCTGTATAAAGTTAAGAAGATGTGCAGGATCTGTACGCCGTATAAAATCAAAGGGCCGTACCTGAAGCGAACTGGTAAGACGGTTTATGATATCAATTGCCTTCTGACTGCCGAGAGATTTTTCCAGTAACTCACGGGCATAATCGATGCCGCCCGTTGTAATAAAATTCTGGGCATTCATCAGATCCTGGAATTCCGCAAGAACCGCATCCTTAAAATCAGAATCAACCTTTTCCAGCCGGGCTATTTCAAATGTTAATGTTTCAACTTCATCTTCGCGCAGATGTTTCATTATCTCAGAAGAAACATCACTGCCGAGAGAAACAAGAAATATTGCAGCCTTCTGACGCCCCGTAAGGCTTTTATAATCCTTAGAGCCTTTTTTTGATGATGTAGTACCGGAAGGTTTCAGGCCGCCTGCCTTTGAAGCAGGTTTTGCCGTTGCGGTTGCGGTTTTTTCATCTGCCATCTTATGATTCCTCCATCAGCCATGTACGGATAAGCATTGCTACGTCTTCGGGATGTTCTTTTGCCATAGCAATCGCATTCTCCTGCAGTTCAGCACGTTTCCGCTCTTCAACAGACATGGTAACTTCCATCCCCTCTTCCTTGGCATCCCACAGCGCCTGTTCACGGGCAGCCTGCTGTTTGCGGAGCAGTTCTTCTTCCCTCATTCTCTTTCTTCGTTCCATTTCACGGCTGACGAAACGGAATATGATAAATATAAAAAGAACGAGAGCCGTACCGGCAAGAATAAATACGATAGTACGTCTGGTTTGTATTGACTTGAAATATGCTTCGTCCTCTTTTGAGAACTGTCCGGTACGATCAAACGGGGTATTGGTAACCACAACAGAATCACCCCTCGTCCGCTGATATCCGACTGCATTCTGGACATATTTTGTAAGCTGGTCGAGATCCTTGTCAGAAACAGGTGTATAAACACGCTCTATATTTCCATTATCATCGATGACGTAACTGTGATTCTTATCATATTTTTTTGTCCACGTGCCGTCAACGTTTACGGAGACGGTAACCCGGTCAATATCCGGACTCTGATCTTTCTGAATCGTCTTCGTATTGATAACATTGTTCTGCGTCACACCGGTTTCAGTTGATTTGCCAATGACGTTTGACATATCCGAATATACAGGCGGAGTCTGCCCTTCTGTTCCGGCAGGGCCTTCCGGATTATAACCTGTACCCT
>DCFS01000254.1 GCA_002319875.1 Treponema sp. UBA1798
GTTTCTCCAAGGTAACAGTAACGTCGTTGCTCCGATCATTCTCCGGTGCAAGCGCAGGAGGATTATAGACGGAATCAAGTATTTTAAGCACACTCTCACGGTATGGTTCAGCTTCGGCAGCAAGCCGAACCCTCCCGTCCCGTTTGTCGCTGTAGTATTTTGCAGTCAGTACCCCTTTACGGTCGACGTAATCGTCTTTTACCAGATCGAACATAACTGCTTCGGCAAGCTCCGGCACAAGCGGGAAATTGTCGAATCCGGTCATGTCGTATACGTTGTGCAGTTCTCCTGCAGCGGCCTTTCCTGCATCCATACAGTATGAAACGGACCTGTACGGCTGACCGTTGAACACGTCGCACACGGCTTTAGCCGCTTCTTCCTGGAATCTCTGATGCTTAAACTGAATCTTCATTCCGCTGTCTCCCGTTTTAAAAATCAAGACTATTCTTATCACACAGAAAATCAAGCACGTTCATAAAGACAATACCGTCGTCACTCCGCCACAGTTTGATATTGTCATTCACGATTATGATTTTCTTAAAGAAGTCCTTCACATTCAATAAAGGCTTTTTCTCCTGATCAATTTTCTGACTGTCAGGAAGAGAATATGCAGACTGTACATAATACCGCAGGCTTCCCTGATTACATACGAAATCGATTTCAACGGAAGTCTTCACCGATTTTCCGGAACCGTCTTTTCCGTATACATCGACAATACCCACATCAACATTGTATCCTCTGACCTTCAATTCATTATAAATAATATTCTCCATTAAGTGCGTAGGCTCGTACTGTCTGAAATTCAAAACGGCGTTACGAAGACCGATGTCTGTAAAATAGAATTTAGTCGTGGTGGAAATATACTTTTTCCCTTTTACATCATAACGCTGTGCTTCTGAAATAAGAAAAGAATCTTCAAGATATCCAATATATGATTTTATTGTTTTATCGGATACATCCTTTTTCAGTTCGCTTTTGAATGTATTTGTCAGTTTTGTCGGGTTTGTAAGAGAGCCTGTCGCAGACGAAAGAATCTTCACCAGAGTGTCAAGAACCGTTTCATCCCGCAGATTATGCCTGTCAGCAATATCCTTTAAATACGTTTCCGTAAATAGATTCTGCAGATACAGAGACTTCTGCTCATCCGTCTTGAAATACAAAATCCGCGGCAGTCCACCGTACGTTAAAAAATCTCTCCATGCAACAGTTTTATCTCCGTCAAAATACGGCAGAAATTCTGCAAAGGACAACGGATAAATCCGTACCTCATCTCCTCTGCCCCTGAACTCACTTAAAACATCGGAAGAAAGAAACCGGGAGTTGCTTCCGGTCACGTAGATATCAAGATTTTCATAACGGTTAAGTCCGTTCAGAACTTTTTCAAAATCAGGGACAAACTGGATTTCATCAAGCAGCAGATAGTACGGTTCTGAATTCTTTACCAGCGACCGGATATATGCTCCCAGTTTCCGGTAATCAAGCAGCTCTTCATATTCATCGCTGTCAAAAGCAATTTTTACAACGTGATCTTCGGTAATTCCAAGGGAACGCAGATACTCATAATACAGATTGAACAGAATATAGGACTTCCCGCATCTCCGTACTCCCGTAATGACTTTTATAGCCCCGTTATCCTTCCGGGAAATCAGTTTCTGAATATAGATATCGCGTTTAATGACCATAACACTGCTCCTATTACGGAAAAAGCTGTTTTTCTACCGTTTTCCGTAATAAGTATATATCAGTATGATGAAAAAAGGAACTAACTGTCGCCGGACTCTTCTTGAAGTATGTACTTTTTGTTTACATGATAAATGGCAGCGTGACAGGAGGGAGCACCGTCCGTTCCTGTGCAGAAAGCCTTTGATACAGCGTTTCAAGGCCTCCCCAGCGGCAGACAGAAGTATAGCATTCAGAACTTTCTATCCGTTTCCTCTGTGTCATTCCGATTTTATCCTTGTTTTTTTCATACATTTCACAAAAAACGAGCGGATGTTCTGCGAGCTGCAGCAACAACCGGTTAGTTGAACTCGGATCAGCCTTCCCTGTTTCATATGAATTGATTGTCAGTTCTCCCATGCCTAGAATCAGCCCGAAAGCTTTCTGGCTTGCGTTATATTTTTCACGCAGGTTCCGGACAAAATCAGGTGTTATTGCTTCATATTTTGCAGCATACGCCTCCCTTGCAGCCAGAAGATTGGCATCCATCTGTTCCATCGTTTCAAACGTTTTACCGCAGGCAGTACACTTATAGGCAACAGCATCAAATTCAACTTCTTTTCCTTTTATGGAAACATGTTCCCTGCGGTGTACTTCTTCTACATCACGTACCGCTTCACAGTCCGGACAGGACATTTTAATCATAGTCGTCCTCCTTATAAAAGGACATCACCACCCCTTCGTCATAATACAATATCGTGAAGAACACAACGTATTTTCATATAAAAGCATCTATTTCACAGTTATTGTTCCGTGCTTTATATACCAGCTTATTTTCGATTGAATCTTCATTTTTCGGTACCCTTTGCACGTTCTTCCAATTCAAGAAGATATTTATCATAAGCTGACATAAAGGCTTTATCCTGGATTATACGATATTTTTCAAATTCAGTTTCCGCATGGAGTTTTGCAATGGACACGTCCGATTTCCTGATTTTACCGTCCGGCGCATCCTGCCACGTAGTCAACCCCATGTGTTCTTTCGTACTGTTCGCCCGCTCTACAATAACTTCTGCTGCAGTATGACCATGGACTGCAAAATGCATTTTATTTTGTACACTTGCATAAAATCGTTTCGTTGCCGCGGCATCTTTGTCATAATCAGCGGCAGTAGCATATAAATCGGTAATTTTCTGATAAAACTTTCGTTCACTGGCACGGATTTCGTGAACACGTTCCAGTTGTTAGTCAAACTATTTATCACTCAGATACGTCCCTTC
>DCFS01000145.1:0-3224 GCA_002319875.1 Treponema sp. UBA1798
TCTTACCGTATGAAAGACCTTCTGAGGGTCGAAGCCATCGGTTTCAAATAATATTTTTTTCTAAAAACCGGAAAAATCAATCCGCTCCAAACAGGAATTATTCATCGACATTGACACAAGGTGCCCGATATGTTATAAAATATTCAGAATATTTTATAACATATCGGGCTCGTTTAAGAAATTTACCTGAAAACTGGATATCAGGTGATGATATCTTTTTTATAGAGTTCATTATTAAATGGAATTTACTTTTTATAAGCTTAAAATATTTTGGAGGAAACATGAAAATTTTTATTCGTAACAGCATCATTCTGGCAGTGTGGTTAGTTTTGTTTATTGGATGTGCATCAGCACCCGAGGGCCCTGCTTATACGCTCTCATTTGATAAACCTTTATATGACAAAGATAATACTGTAAGTCTCTCAACATGGATGTCTTATACTGCCTATATCAGGTCCGATATGGATGCTTTTTATAAAGCTACCCCAGACGGGCAATATCATAAAAAATATATGACAGAATATGAAGCACGGCTTTCTATGATTGAATTTTATCAAAAAATCAGGAAGGACCCGAATTTTAAGAATATGAAGGGAAATCAATATATTGATGAAATGATTCAAATAAAGGACGCTGGTTATTTTAAGGAATATGTATATTTTTCTTTTAATGATAATACATGGGAAATGCCTGATGGTCTTGATAAAGAAAAATATGATGAATATATGAAATCGAGCTTACCCAATCACAAAGGTCTGACACTCGCAACGGTCAGTAGAGGATAAGTAAGATATCTACACATATAAGACTTGTGATACCCAGGCGATATTTTGACCACTATAACGAGTTTTGTGTAAAGAGCAGTTGTTATATGAACAGGAAGCGCTTGCCGGGCACAACAGCAAACTGATTTACGGTTGCAACACGGCAAGGTTCCTCTACGGCGGGTAAGAGACCGGTAATACGGCAGTTCAGCGGTGTTTTTGACGACAGGGATGCTGAAGCGATGCTTTCCGCAAATGAACTGACGATCTATACGCTGGATAAGCATTTTTCCGATATCGACGGTATTACCGTCGTTACCATCATAAAAATCCCCACTTCTCCGCAGTCAGCGGGATATCAAATCTTCCGACAGAAAACTTTTCATTCAATTCATTAAAAATGTTTTTGGAAATATTTATGATTTACCGGTTGATACCAGGACATCTGATCAAAGTCTGATAACCTGATTCCGCGCCATGAGGAATTACTTGACTATCTATTTGTAGTACATTAAGATATGCTACATAAATGAGGCGTTTTCAAAGGTCAGACGAGTTTTGAAAACGCAACCTTAGATGTAATGATAGAATTTTCCAAATAGTTGTAATACAAGGGTTTGAAAAACTCTATACAGCCACTTTCAAAAAGTTAACAGACTTTTGAAAGTGGCTCAAATTACTGACAATTCCGATTAACTGTTCTGGGCAGACTTTCGTAATGTGCAGGCGATCCGTCCGCATCGGATAGCTGACTCAAATCAGCATACCCTGGTACGAAACAGAATGATAGAGGAGTAAAAAATAAAATGAAAAATCTCCGGCAATTCGTTATAAGTATTTTTATCCTGGCAGTGCTAATTGGTACCGGTACTGCGGAAACATACTGCAATACGCTGCCTGAATGGAATGACTTAAAAGACAGCAGGTATGGTTCATATACAAAAAACGATGCCACGCAGATTGTAACCGACAATAAAATAAATGTACGCACCGGCCCCGGTACCAGCTATGAAAAAACATTTCAGCTGAATGCCGGTGATAAAGTCGTTGTGCTTGAAGAAAATAAAGCAACACTTAAGGCTGAAGGTGCAGTCGCCCACTGGTACAAGATTGAATGTGATAAAGGTATCGGCTATTTATGCGCCCGCTGGCTCAGTAATAACTGGCAGCAGGGTGATATCGACGGAGACGGCAAAGACGAATATCTTGCCGTCCAGTTTTTTAATGACATTCCGCCGGATTACGAGGGCGACTGGCCCGAGGATGACGGTTACTCATATTGGGTTGGCAACTGTCTGTATATCAACGATGGAGAAATAAGCGTTCACAAAGAGATCCGTGTATCTAAAGAAAGCGATAATGAAATTCTCGGGTTCAGCGGATTTGACATTCTCGATAATGCGGGTTTTATTCCTGCCGTTTCTCTTATTGCCGTTATGCGTTCAGCAAGATACGGTTCTGGTTCCAGCCAGGAAGTCCAGCTTTATTACTATAAACCGGCATCCGGGACTTTTGAAAAAATAACTCAGTTTGGCTGCGGATGGGAAGTTTCCGACTGTGATTACGCTACCGTATACCTTCCGGGAGGAAGGCTGGAAGTATGTTCAGGTCCCAGTCAATTTATAAGTTCAGAACATGAAGGGAAAAATCATCTGCTGATTAACAAACGCCATTTTGAGGGAAGCTGGGATGCTGTACCTCCCCGGGCAGACAGTGATAAAAATGAAAACTGGATTTGGAATGGTACAGAGTTCCTTAGAAAGGCTGAGTAAACTCCGATGACATGAGCTGTTTTCAAAAACCTGTTACTTCCGGGAGCGGCTTTTCTTATTTTCCATGGTTTCTGCTCCGCCTGAAACAGCCGGAACATCTGTCCGGCCGCTTGTACATATTTTTTTTCAGTCGGCCTTTCCGACAAGGCACATCCACTCCGCTTCAGCGCACAGTGTTTCTCCCACATACGCTTTACCCGACTGTTTTACCATGTGCGGTGTAACGCGTAAATTGGTTATTTCCATACGGACTGTGTCACCCGGACGGACCTGATGACGGAATTTTACCTTATCGACCGTTCCCAAAAAGAAAAGGCTGCCTTCACTGAACTTTTTCTGGTAACTGAGCGCGGCGCCGCCGGACTGTGCCATCGTTTCAACGAGAATAACGCCGGGAACTACCGGATACTGCGGAAAATGTCCTTTAAAAAAGAAGTCTTCATCGGTAAATTTCCGTGTACAGACACTGCCGTTTTCATCACAGCTTACGATTTCATCCACAAACAAAAATGGCTTTCGGTGCGGAAGTAAGGTTTCAATATTTTTCGTTACGGACATATAACACCTCTCTAATAAAAAAACCGGCTGCCGACAGGCAGCCGGATATCAGTCTGCAAAAACGTTAAATTCTTCTCAGAATAACAGCCCCGTTATGGCCGCCGAATCCGAAGTTCGCGCTCATCGCACA
>DCFS01000145.1:3602-6145 GCA_002319875.1 Treponema sp. UBA1798
ACACAGAACATCGCTTCAATAGCACCCGTAGCACCAAGACAGTGCCCCGTCATGCTCTTTGTAGAAGAAATTTTAAGCTTACGGGCCGCCTCTTCGCCAAAAGCGATCTTTATCATTTTCGTTTCGCTCGGATCATTGATATGTGTTGAAGTTCCATGAGCATTATAATACTGGATATCAGATGGTTTTACACCGGCATCCTTCATTGCTTCAGTCATAGCCCGTGCCCCGCTTACACCGGAAGGGTCAGGGCTGGTAAGATGGTATGCATCGCTTGAACCGCCGTATCCTGCCAATTCTGCATAGATATGGGCTCCACGGGCTTTTGCGTGTTCATATTCCTCAAGAATAAGAATTGCACTGCCTTCTCCCATGACAAAACCTTCACGCTTTTTGTCGAACGGACGGCTGGCCTTTGTCGGATCATCTGCATACGAATGAGACAGTGTCTGCAAAACTTCAAAACCCGTAACCGCATAACCATTAATCGTACTTTCAGCACCACCGCTCAGACAGACATCTACACGACCGCTGCGGATCAGATCCATAGCGTCCCCGAGAGCGTCACATCCGCTCGCACAGGCTGTAGCCAGTGTATGAGACAAGCCGTGAATACCAAAGCGCATACAGATATTTCCTGCTGCTTCGTTCGGAATAAGTTCAGGAATCGTCAGCGGTGGTATACGCTGATACTCAGACTGATAATATTTTATACAGCTGTCTTCTGTAACTTCAAAGCCTCCGATACCGACGCCGAGAAACACGGCAGCCCGGTCAAGGACTTCCTTATTATCGGTAAGATGCGCATCATCCAGTGCCATTTTTGCAGCGGCAACGGCATATTTTGTAAAATGCGCCATCTTGCGCCCTTCTTTAGGATCCATATATTTTGATACATCAAAGTTCTTTACTTCACCGGCATATTTTACCTGGAATTTTGAAGTATCAAAACGGGTAATCGGCGCTATGCCGCTTTTCCCGGCTTTAATTCCAGCCCAGGTTTCATCAACACTGTTTCCCAGCGGTGTAACAGCTCCCATTCCGGTAATTACTACACGTCTCTTTTCCATATCTATTCTCCCAATCCAATTTATGCGCCCAAGCCGCCGTCTACACCGAGCACCTGCCCGGTTATATATAAAGACAAATCACTGGCAAGAAACAGGACGGCATTTGCGACATCAGAAGTCTGTCCTGCACGTCTGAGCGGAATATTTTTTATCCAGCCATCCCGGATTTCCTGCGAAAGGACACGGGTCATATCTGTTTCGATATAGCCCGGAGCTACAGCATTGACACGGACACTGCGGCTGCCAACTTCTTTAGACAGAGCCTTTGTAAATCCGATCAGCCCTGCTTTACTGGCTGAATAATTTACCTGCCCGCCTTCTCCGTGCACTCCGGAAATACTTGACATATTTATAATAGAGCCCGTCTTTTTGCGTATCATATCTGCAGAAACAATCTGACTGACAACAAAAACAGCAGTCAGATTAATGTCGATTACTTTCTGCCAGTCCTCTATTTTCATACGGAACGAAAGACCATCTTTCGTAATTCCGGCGTTATTGACAAGAATATCGAATCCACAGGACTGCGCAAGTGCAGCTTTTACAACTTCAGCAAGCTGTCCGTGGTTTCCCGCATCCGCACAGATTTCATGAAATTTTACCGCATGTTCTGCTGCGAAAGCATCAAGTTCAGGCTTTGCCTCTGACGGATGGGAGCATAACCCCCATACTTCAGCACCTTCAGCCATAAATGTTTCAGCAATTTTTCTGCCGATACCGCGGCTTGACCCCGTAACCAGTGCTTTTTTATTTTTAAGCAATTCCATTTCTACCTCACAACGCCCGGACAGCTTCCGCCGTATTTACCGGAGTACTGACCCATTTTTCGCCGAATGCAGAATCCCGCCAGAGTCCGCTCAAAACTTTCCCCGGGCCGGGCTCAAGGACAGTCCATTCACTTCCGGCGTCTTCAGATATCATTGTTCCCAAAACATTCTCTTCATCCGTCCAGAGAACCGGATGTGTCAAATGCAGTACAGCGGATTTTTTCGCCTCAGAACCTTTCGTTACCATCTTTCCGGTTACGTTACTGAACAGAGGTATCGACGGGTCATTAAACTGTACCCCGGCAACAGCTCTTTCCAGTCCCTCAGCGGCTTTCTGCATAAGCGGACTATGAAACGGTCCGGCAACAGCAAGACGGACGAAACGGCGGGCACCGGCTTCCGTACATTTTTTTTCTGCCTGATCCAGACCCGCTGCAGTAGCGGAAATAACCGTCTGTCTGGGACTGTTCATATTGGCAGCATACGCTCCGTCACACTCTTTTGCTATTTCAACAACTTTCTCAGGAGGAAGCCCTATGACAGCAGCCATCCCCGGGGCGTGGCCCGCATTCTCTTTTGCAATTTCCTCGCAGACAGCCTGCATTATCTGTCCGCGCTTCTGAACGACTTTTATAACATCTTCAAACGAAAGTACACCGGCAATATACAATGCGGGGAATTCACCGAGACTGAACCCCATGGCAGC
>DCFS01000312.1:0-387 GCA_002319875.1 Treponema sp. UBA1798
CCAATGCAGTAAAACAGAATCCTTCACGGTCAGCTTCTTTGCCCAGGGGGCTGATTTCATCAATATCTTCATCTGCAGGAACTTTGATTCCCTGTTCCGGATAGAACGTTTCTGTTTTTACGGGAGAATACGAAAGTGAATCCAGGTACCGGAAATCCGGTACGGTCACGGTAAAATTATCATCAGACAATTTCCGCGAATCTGTTTTTTCTGCAGCTTCAGCCTCCGGTACTTCTTCCTCAGGCTCTGCTTCAGTCAGTTCCTCCGCAGCTTCAGCCTCCGGTACTTCTTCCGCGGGTTCTGCTTCAGTCAGTTCCTCCGCAGCTTCAGCCTCCGGCACTTCTTCCTCAGGCTCTGCTTCCGCCAGTTCCTCCGCAGCTTCAGCCT
>DCFS01000312.1:801-5504 GCA_002319875.1 Treponema sp. UBA1798
TTTGCGGCTTTTTTCAGTGATTTTTCATCACCGGCTGGAAGTGGTTTGGCAGGAATCTTTATATTCCCGCCTGCAAGAATTTCTTCAAGCAACCGCCTGATCTCAGCAGTATTGCCGGAAACAGCAGTATGGGTAGTATGCACATCAATAGCATCCAGTATTTCTTCCCAGCTTTTATCCAGAAGTTTATCAACTTCAACGGAATGTCTTTGCCCTTTGCGCCCCAGACTTCTGCGTATTTCATCTGATATGCTTTGCCTTCTGTCAGCTATCCGGCGGGAAATCACAGCCCAGTCTACTTCAGTTTTTTTATCAAGATATTCACTTATCAAAGCCATCTGAAATTTTCTTATTCTATTACGTATCAGAACCATATCATCATGTTTAACATTAAGTACAAGAAAAACGACAAGGAACAGAGAAACAAATACACAGATAAGAAGCATTATTCTCACTTGTGCCGGCATTAAAAAATAGTCGTTACGATAAACACCCGATATAGCGCCGTACTTCGATTTTAGCGAAGAAATTGTCAGCCAGTAATCGCCACTATTTATGGAAACAATCTTTTCCGGACCCGTTGCACCAGTCTTCCATTTTTCAAGTAACTGCTTATCAAGAATTTCCCGCCCCATAAACGGCAGACCAAATACGAAACCGTTTACTGTATCATCAGCTACCAATGTACATGTACTGCCAACGGAAACAAAACCGCCGGAAGACAGATCCCTATTTAAATCATCGGCGTTCAAATAAAAGAGGAAGCTTCCCCTGTAAACTGTAAACGAGTCATAAAATGGAAATGAAAAAATAATACGGCCCTCTTTTCCGTCAAAAATAACATGGCTTTCAATGCGGGAACCATTTCCAGTTGTACGTGTAATAACCCTTGAAACCGGTAATTCAGTATTCCCTGAAACCGTAACGGTATCTCCATAGTTTTTATACACTTTCTGTCTTTCAGAGCTTCGCAAAATATCTTTTTGAAATGTACTGAAATGTATACTCCTGGCGTTACTGTCAACAAGCCGCAGTCCCTGTAAACCGGGTGTATCAGAAAAAAGAGAACTTGTAATTTTTGTACGCATACGAACATCTTCATCAGCCGGCTGTTGCTCCAGATAGGTAATCACCACAGGATTTACTACATATGTGCTGAAGCGCGTGATAAGTGTACGCATATATACGTCATACCCATCCGCTGCATTATCAAGGAAGGTTCTGGTTTCTGCAATCTTGACAGGCTGATAAAACCTTGCTTCAATCACAGAAAAAAGTCCTGCAAATGCTGCAACAGTAAAACAGGCAAATAAGAAAACTGTTACCAGCAGGCTAACAGCTGTTTTCTGTCCTGAAGTCAAAGGAACTCCTTTTGAACACAAGTTTTCACTGTATCTTTTATCGGCATAAAGATATAGAAGAAACAGTCAAATATCGGGGGAAAAATATGCTCAGTAAGCTCCCTTAAATAGTATAGACTTTGAGAGCCGTGATTACTTTTCTCTCTTCGATTATTCCTGTATAATACAACATTGATGATAAATATCAAAGAAGAAGAACAGCAGAAAACTCGCTGCCTTCTGGTCGGCGAACCCGGCAATGAACTTTCTGAATTAAAAGGGCTCGTTTCTACGCTGGGAATGGAAACAGTACAGACGCTTACACTTTCCAGACTGGAGCCAACTCCTGCCTATGGAATGGGGAAAGGAAAAGCAGCAGAAATTGCTGCCCTTGCGAAGGATATACAGGCAGACTGTATTATTTTTGATTTCAATATAGAACCTACAAAGCAACGCAACTGGGAGGAACTGGTTTCTCTTCCGGTATTTGACAGACAGGAAGTAATTCTGCGGATTTTTGCACAGCGTGCACAGACCCGGGAGGCTTCACTCCAGGTAGAACTTGCAAGGCTCGTATATTCTTTACCCAGACTCGCCCATATGTATGGTAACATGTCCAGACAACGCGGAGGAAACTATGGTGCAAAAGGTTCCGGAGAAACACAACTCGAACTTGATCAGCGTGAAATAAGGGAAAAAATACAACAGCTGAGAGATGAGTTAAAAAGGGTGGCTGTAAATCGTGAAACGCAGCGAAAAAAACGTGATAAAATTCTCCTTCCTACCTGTGCGCTGGTTGGTTATACAAACGCAGGAAAATCAAGTCTCCTTAATGCACTGACAAAGGCAGATGTTTTCGTTGAAGATAAACTTTTTGCGACGCTCGATCCGACAACGAGGCAACTTTCTTTCAAGGAAGGCAACGGAATATTACTTACGGATACCGTAGGCTTTATCAGTAACCTTCCCCACAGTCTTGTCGATGCGTTTAAATCTACACTTGAAGAAGCGGCGCGCGCACAACTGCTGCTTATTGTTATAGATGCCGCTGATCCCGATGCGGAAAAACAATATAGTACGGTACAAAGTGTCCTCCATGAAATCGGCGCAGATAAAACAAGGCAGATCATTGTATTGAACAAGATAGATAAACTGAATGATATAAGTACGTCGTTTGGAAAACTTGATACCTTATTCCCGGAAGCTGTACGAGTAAGTGCAAAAACGAAACAGGGATTTGAACACCTGACAGAATGTATAAGTAAAGAGCTTTTCGGTGAAAAGGTGGATCTTGTGATACCCGTTTCAGAAAGCAGACGGCTTGATATAATACGAAAAACAGGAATTATATACAGTGAAGAATGGCTGGAAGACGGCATTCATGTCACGGCACGCATACATCCTTAAAGAGAAGGCATCTGCTATGAAAATTACGCTGAATCGGGCCCTCGAATCTGTTGCAGCCATAATGGCAATAGTAATTATCGCAGGAACGGTTCTTGCTTTCTGTACACACACTGCATTACCCGGTAAGTATACGCGAAAAACCGATCCTCTGCCGCGGCAGATTAATGGCAGCGATGCTTTTGACGAAATAGGACAAATACGTACCATAACAAAGCCGGAAAAGGGGAATACGAAAGGAACAGTACTGGTTGTCAACCCGTGGCTTTCCTACCCCACAGAAGACAGAGCTTTTCATGAAGAACTTTCACAGAAAAGCCGCCAGATAAAAGCTATTTTTACAGAATATTTTTCCCGGTATACGGAAAAAGAACTGTTACGGAACGGAGAAAATGCCGTAAAAGCAGATTTACTTCATGAAATAAATGCTGAGCTGGTCATGGGAAAAATCATTGCAGTATATTTCTGTGAATATATGTTTCTGGAATGAGACTTTACGCAGAGTGTTATGCAACTTTTTATAAATTACCGTGTCCAGTATAGAGGGAGGTTGAAATGGATTCTTCCATAACATCAACAGGAGCACAGGTAGTTCTCGCAGTTATACCGATTGTCGGTATTGTAATTGGTGGTATTATCGTATTCTTTTACCTGCTCTGGCATCATCATGAAATAAAACTTCAGATACAGTCAGGGACATATCATCAGCAACGGTTCGATCTGAAAACTTTTTCACTGCTTACAGGTCTGCTTCTGACCGGTACCGGAATAATTTTATCTCTCTTTTTCATTCTTATCGATGGACTGACATATACATTACTGGGAGGATTGATACCTTTTATTCTTGGTATCTGTCTGCTCGTATTTTATAAAATAAATCCGGATTTCTGGAAAAAAGATGTCGAATGACAGCTCCGGAAAACTCTGACACTGCAACTGCAAAAAACCGAGACGATGCGCTTATAAAATCAGCTTTGAACGGAGATACGAGGGCCTTCGCTCAACTTATGAGTCTATATAAACGTCGCGTCCAGATGCTTGGAATGAGTTTTTTCAAAAATATTTCAGATTCTGAAGATTTCGTACAGGAAGTCTTCCTTAAAGTGTATACGAGACTTTCAACTTTTCAGGGGACTGCCCTTTTTTCAACATGGATTACGCGGATAGCATATAACATCGCTATCAATTCTGTTAACAGGAGAAAAGAGTATCTGCCTATTATGGATGAAACGGTTTTTCCTGATCCGGGATTTTCACCGGAAGAAAAGGAAATACGGCAGATTACCATAGAGGCTGTACGGGCGGCAATTAAAGAACTGCCTGAACGATATGCCGTCTGTCTTGATATGTATTTTTTTTATGATATGTCTTATCAGGAAATCAGTGATACAACAGGATACCCTGTCAATACAATAAAATCACATATATTTCGTGCAAAAAAAATTCTGCGCGATAAGCTGGAACACTTGGCCGTTTTATAGCGGAAAGAAGGAGTGACAATGAAAAGAGAAACATGCAATATAATAATGAATCATTTTCTTGAATTGGATAAAAATGAGAGGTTACCTTTTTCAATAACATTTCATCTTCTTATATGTAAAAGGTGCCGGACTCAGGTACGTTTACTCACACAGGCTGAAAAAACCGCTGCAGAACCTGTTAAAATACCTGTTCCTCTTAATGATACTACGATAGAAGCCGTTCTGAAAAAAATAGATCCTGCCTATAATGCTGTTTCCGGCAGTCCGATTTCTCTCTTAAAATGGATCGTATCAGGACTGCTTATGATTTTCCTCTTACTTATTTTCGGAGTAATTACTAATAGTACCAGTAGCGGACAGCTGCTTCTTGTATTTTATCTTATGTTTGCAATTCTTGTAACCGTATATTGTGCATTGTTTGTAGGTTGTAATATGGACTTTTTTGTCAAGAAAATAGAAACACTTAAACTGGCAGTAT
>DCFS01000240.1 GCA_002319875.1 Treponema sp. UBA1798
TGTGCTCACAGATCACCGCGTTCAATCCCTCTGTTCGAATCTGCTCTTTTATCAGATGTCTGTTACCGTATTCCTGGCTGGGATAACGGGTTTTATCGGCCACGTGTTCAAGTCGGACCGGGTTGCAGCATCCATCGGATGGGCTCCCGGCAGTCCGTTTCAAAAGGAACTCGGTTTTGCCGAATTGGGATATGCGGTTGCCGGATTTTTATGCATCTTTTACGGCAGGGAGTTCCGTCTGGCAGTCATTGCCGCTGTTTCTCCGCTGTATCTGCTTGCCGGCATCAATCATATCCGGGAAATGATTGTAAAACACAATTATGCGCCACATAATACAGGAACCATTATTCCCGATCTGCTGATGCCTGCAACCTGGATAATTCTGTATCTTCTTTCATAGGGACATGCCGGTCAGGCAGACAGGTACGAGCAACGCTGTCGTAAATACCCGGTGGAGCCCTTCCTCCATCCCCCACGACTCCAAGATTCCGATGGGAGACAACGTGTGCGGACGGTGTTTGGTTGGGAAGGTGTATATACAGCAATCAGACGGAATTACTGTGCGGACGGAACAGTCGTACTGTACATATCCCAGCCGGCAATCAGGGCATCGATTATGGCTGAACCGACAATGAAGCCGTTTGTCATCCCCATGGAAAAAGCACCGGAACTTGCAGCAAGGCTTTCCGTAACCGACTGGCCTTCATGGGGCTGGTCGTAGTTGACGATATCACGGGTCACGATAAAGCGGTCGAGTTTTCCGTAATTCTGCACGGCGACACCGAATCCGTTGTCTTCCATCTGTGTAACCATATACGGACTTGAGCCGTATGCGGCGCAGACTTCATCTGCATGAAGCGAAGAATGTTTCCCGTGCCAGTAACTGTCTCCGGTAACGGACGCGCCGGTTCTGACTGACGGAAGTTCCGTTGCTTCTTCTGCTCCGTACAGCGCCCGGTATGCGGCGGCTTTCGGATCGTCCGTAAGTTTCAGGCCGGATGTAAGTCCGTACGCCCATTTGACAAGACCGGCGTTAAGCGGTATATACGCAGAACGGTCATAACTTTTATCGCGCATGAATGTCGCCTTTGTTCCTGCAGGCATATCGGATTCTGTCCACGCGTGTCCGAGTTCATAGTCCACCAGCGAATCCGCGATAACGACATCACCAAGCGTACCGCGTTCCGGAGGCATTCCGCCGCAGCCGGAAACCAGTATATATGCTTTTGAAAAATCGAAACGCGGATCAGCCAGAATGGCTGTAAGCGTTGACGCAGCCTGCGCTTTTCCCATACCTGTTGCACAGCCTGCGACGCCGTCTTTATTCACGTACAGGGTAAACGGCTGGCTGCTGAAGGTATATGATCCGGCAGAAGTAAAGTAACGTTCGTAATAATGCTGGAATTCACCGGCAAAATCACCGGAGTTCTTTCCGACTTCGAACATGTCAAGGACAAGCACTTTTACCGGAATCTTTTCCGCAGGCCCGGCGCTGAGCGGAGCACACAGACATACTGCGGCAAGGAACAGACAAAGTAACGATAATTTTCTTTTCATGATTAATAAACTCCCTGGAATTTGAAACGATATGCATGTGAAGTGTTTTCAAAAGCAACAGACTTTTGAAAGTGGTTCAAGTATACGGAAATATTTTTCGCTATGCAAGAGAATCCGGACTGAAACTTCTGCTGATTTACACTGTTCCCGCACTGTACGGCAGATCAAGATCGAACACATCGAGCTTCGAACCGTTCTGTTTGCCGCTACCGTCCCACTCGAGCGTTCCGTTACAGGTATGGCACCACCAGATCGTCTTGAGGTATTTCTTTTCAAGGAGAGGAGGAATACAATCGGAAAACGGCTTTGCGTCGGGGTGCAGAATCTTCATGAAGTGATATAGTCCCATCGTTCCTTTTCTGGAATTGCAGGAACGGCACGCCCATATCTGATTATGGATTCCCTGAATACGGTCACACGTCACACAGTGCCCGTTTATGGAAAGCGAGCGGGGAACGATATGTTCCCATTCCAGGTGATCAGTTCCTCCACAGTAGGCACAGACTTTCTCCGAATTGACCAGTTCCCGGTCTTCGCGGAGAATATCGGACCACGTTTCCTTATTATCGCGTAGTTCGCGGAATTTTGTTTTGATAAAACCGTATGCACTCTTTTTGGCATCCGGTCCGAGCGCCGCTTTTGCTATAATTTTTGCATACTGATAGAAAATAAGATCGCGGATAGTCTGTACTTCACGGTCAGGCATGGGCAGAAGCCTCCGGTAAAAAATTACTGCGGAGCAGCAGCCTGCTCCGCAGTAATTTCAGCATAATACACCGGTTTTCAAATTTCAAGCATTCTGTCAGCTATGCAGCCGGGAATAACATATGCCTTATACTTTAAACTGATCGATCTGACTGCCGATTCCCTGAATTGTCTTTTCCAATTCTGCCGATATTTTTGAAAGCTCGGTTCCTGTTTCATTGATTTTACCGGCACCTATTTTCATTTCAGACATGCCGTTCTTCATTTCAACCGTTGCTTCCTGCAATTCCTTTACTTCGGTAAGAATCGCTTTATTACCAGCGGACATCTCGGAAGATGCGTTTTTAACTTCAGATGAACCGTCACTCATAGAATGAAGTGCTATACCTATCTGTTTCGAGCCCTCTGTCTGTTCGCTCATGGCACTTCTGATCTGCTGTACGATCTGATCAGTATTCCTGATCGCTTCAGAAACAGAAACAAAAGCTTTCCGGGATTCTCCGGAAGCAAGAACGACACTGTTTATTGACTCCTGAATTTTTCCCAGCTGTTCACCGATTGTTTTTGACTGCGCCGAAGAAGTCTCCGACAATTTTCGTATTTCATCGGCAACGACGCTGAAA
>DCFS01000255.1 GCA_002319875.1 Treponema sp. UBA1798
GTTTTAGGACGTATAGCCATACGTAATTTCGCCATATGTATGATATTTTCTCTGTGTATTTCATGTACGACAACGCAGCGGCGTGTTTTTATCCGCCGTCACGCAGATACGAATGACTATAAATATTTTCAGGCATGTACTATACGGAAAGAGGCAGTAATTATGCAGTTTCCTGTCGCTCCCGACCCGGCAGTCGAAACGGTTCTGAAGAATACATTCGGTTCAGCAGATATAGTGATTGCAAGATTCGGCAGACAGTATGGAATGGATCCCTGGAAGTATCTGAGCGCGTTTTATACTATGTGTACGGCAGAACAAAATCAAGGCTGATCTTCCCGGTGCTTCACGCTGAAATTGATCAGTCTTCTAAGGAAACAGCTTTTTGAATGTGGCTCAATGTCATGACAGAAAAAGATTTCCCTGCCGGCGTATCGGCAGGATCACCGGAAGAAGTTCCGCTTTATACTTTAAATTTTTCGACGGCATCCGCCAGATTGTCAATACTGTCTCTATTCTGCTTTGTAAGATCATTTATATTGTTGATGGACATATTGATCTGTGCAGTTCCGTCTGCCATTTCTTTCATACCAGACGTTATAACTCCGGTAAGCTGCAGAAGCTCAGCCATTTCATGACTGACGGTATCGGATGCAGCCTGCATTGAGCCGCCGCCGGTTTTTACTTCCATAGTGACCTCATTAATCTGTTTCATCGCCTGAAGAACCTGCCCTCCGCCTTCCGATTGTTCCTGCATGGCCTGCATGATCGTTGTTTCCTGCTGTGCGACGGTCCGGGTTAATGAATAAATCTGATTGAATTTCTCCTGAAGCATCGCAGATTCATGGACAATATTTTCAATACTTTTAAGTACCCCTGTAAGATCCTTTGTAATTGTTTTTCCCTGCCTGTTGGAATCCTCTGCAAGTTTTCTGATTTCATCGGCAACAACGGCGAAACCCTGTCCTGCATTCCCGGCGTGAGCAGCTTCAATTGCTGCATTCATTGCGAGCAGATTAGTCTGGCTTGCAATATTCTGGATAACCTTACTTGCTTCCAGAAGTGATTGTGACTGCTGCTGGATATTTCCTGCAGATTCCACCGATTGTCCGATCCCCTGTTTTCCCTGTTCTGATGACTCTTCAAGTGATTTTATAGTCATACTGTTTTTTTCAAGAATCTTTGTTACGGACCGTATATTGGCAACCATCTGTTCGATTGCAGCGGAAGACTCAACAACACTTGATGACTGGTTCTGAATACTGTTCATCAGTTGTGTTACATCTCTGTTAATCTGTGTAATGGAATCTGTAGATTTCCGGACATTACTGCTTTGCTGTAACACCTGCTGATTTACGCTTTCGATATTTGATTTTATCTGGTTAGCTGAAGCGGCTGTATCACTCATATTATTTGCGAGCGTTGAAGCAGATATCTTCATTGCCTCTGCTTCATCCTTAACGGTTTTTACAGATTTCTGTATTTTTGCTATTGTCTGATTGAAATAAATGTACATTTCACCGAGCTCATCGGTCTGCTCTATTTTCATACGTACCGTCAGATCACCGTCTCCATGCGCAATATTTTTCATTGCCTCGCCTCCCTGCCGGATTTTTTTTACCGTTGATCTGATAATGATATTTGTAAAAATCAATACAACCAGTATAGTTATAATAAATATTGCGATTGTAGTCCTGATAATAGTAATAGAATCAGCAGTA
The DNA here is from genome assembly GCA_002319875.1 of Treponema sp. UBA1798. GTDB lineage: Bacteria > Spirochaetota > Spirochaetia > Treponematales > Treponemataceae > Treponema_D. Next base: position 1,719 of record DCFS01000255.1, read on the forward strand.
ACTTCCGTTTCCGGTACATTTACTCCAAGGAACCAGACCTGTTTTGCTTCAAATATCTTAAATGGAGTATAGAACTGTATTGTTTTTCGTCCTTTTTCAGTGGACATAATCTTAAAAGGTACCATATTGGAACTGCTGCTGTTAAATAATCCGGCCGTATGGCTGTCTGATAATGCCGCAAGTTGTTTCCCTTCAAGGCTGATATCTTTATCGACGGCAACGATACCTTTCGCGGATATCAGCGAAATATATCCGCTGTTATATAGTACAACTTTGCTGAGCAGTTCCGTCAGCGTATCCATTGCCATATCAATACCGACAACGCCGACAGTTTTTCCCTCCTTATTGATTACGGGAAATGCAACCCCTGCCACAAGCATTTTTTTTCCGTCTATTTCATATTCAAGCGGGTCGATCAGTATGCCTTCCGTGCTTTTAAGCGGATCTTCATACCAGGAACTGCCTGCGTAGCCGGTAAGGGCTGTACAGTCTATTCTGCCTTCCCGCTTTGTCCAGTAGGGAATAAAACGACCCGTAGTATCGTGATTTTTAGTTCCGGCATATTTTTTGTCCATTCCGTCAAGTGTATCGGGTTCCCAGCATGTCCATGAATCGACGAAGGAGTCACTCTTTTCCAGAGTTGCCTGCAGAATTGTATTAATATAGCTGCGGCGGTATTCCGCGGGAATTGATTCGTAGCCTGCAGCTGCGACCGCCAGAGAGCGGCAGGTACTGTATTCATTTGCCAGAATACCCGAAGTTTTTTCCATATAATGTGACATTGTTTCTTCAAGGTATTTGTCCGAAAGTCTTCCATAACTGCGGCCGACATTTTTAACAAGAAACAGTCCGCTGATTGCCAGGGTGAATATGAGCACGCCTCCCAGTGTTAAAATCATTCGACGGTGAATACTACCGGTAGCCCATTTTCTTACTCTGTTCATACAAGTGTTCCTTTTTGACTTTTTGGATATATAAAATTTATATTAGTAAAAATAACGATAAGCAGCGATAGTGTAAAGTAGATCCTGTGCATATTTCCGTAATAAAACTTCTGCATATTTTGTCATTTTGCTTGACAAAGCATGAAGCTCAGGCGAGAATCGGGAAAATAAAATAATAAAGGCAGGTACTGCTTTATGAATTTCACAAAGCTCAAAGCTCCTCTGGTATTTTCGGGGGATTCCACATGTTCTTATTCAAACCCATCGGCCATACGGGACCGGAATAACTTTATTCTTTTTTTTAAGGAAAATGCCGGTAACGGGGAGGTGATAAGAATTTCCAGATCCGCAGATCTGCGGTTCTGGTCCAGACCGGAAACTGTTCCCGGCCTGGCATATGATAATTTTCAGGGATTTGTTTTTAAAAATGCGCTTCATCTGTTTGCTGCAAACAAAAATTCCGGGACTCTTTGCCATTTTATCTCAAAAAGTGGAAGTCCCTTTCAAGAAGAGCCATGTGATCTGTCATCGGAGGGAATAACCAGATTTGCCGAAATTGAAGGTAAACTTTTTATATTTGTTCTCAGACAGAATATGCTTTCGCTTGAAAATGATGCAGGAACAGTTATTTTTGATGATGTAAAAATTGATGCATCATCTTTTTCGGTTGCCTCCGATGGCAGAAGCGGCTGTTATCTGATTGCTGAAAAGAATGGTATTTTTACCAGTTATCATCTGGAAAATTTAAATAAACCGGTAATGAATGGTGGATATACACTGGATCTTGATGAGACGCATTTTTCCTTTGGTGGTAATTCTTATCCGTCGCTTGTATATGATGAGGAAAGCGGGTTTGTGTTTCTGTTTTATCAGGCAGGCGGTTCCATCGCTATAGCTGCAAGCAGGGATGGCCGGCATTTTATAACTTTTGCGCGGGATAAGATTACCTGTCCGGATCATGGTATCATTTACGATGGTGATTATTATAAACCGCTGCCATTTTCCCAATATATTAAAAAAGTACCGCTGCCGAAAGGAAAGAATGTGTTTGATGTGCGTGATTTCGGAGCTGTACCTGATACTTCGTTTATTTCAACTCCTGCTTTTCTGGCTGCTTTCGACGCAGCCAAAGCAAATGGCGGCGGCACTGTTCTTGTGGCAGGCGGATACTATTGTACCTCGACACTCTCGGTTCCAGGCAATACAACTCTTTTTATCGATTATGATTCGGCTGTTTATGCTTCGAAAGACATAAGCCGCTATACCGATATGCTCGTCGGATGTATAGACAGCGAAAACATTACGATCACCGGCGGCGGGAAAATCATCGGTAACGGTGAGTATTTTGTCTATCTTCCGCTGCGAAGACCTCTGCTCGAACGTCTTCCTTATACCAGGCTGCCACCGGTATTCTACGATCCGATGGGATATCCGATAGATTCAATCCGGTACGCATACCGGTCAAGAATCAGGTATGCAGAAGATCGCTATGGAGAGGGACTGTGCCGGATTCCCCGGCCTATGTACACCGTATGGATCAGGGGTTGCAGAAATGTGACGATAGAGAATATTATCATTCAGGATGCGCTCGACTGGACGCTGGATATAGATTACAGCCAGTATGTGTCGGTCAGGGATCTTGTCATCGACGATAACCGGCATGTGGCTAATACAGATGGTATCGATGTGATGAGCAGCCGGCATGTTACTGTCGACCACTGTTTTGTTTCGTGTGCCGATGATGGCCTTTGCATTAAGTCTCCCCGCAGGCAGGGGCATGATGATATCAATGTCAGTGACGCTACCGTGAAAATGGGGCCGACGGAAGATGTTCATTTCAGAAATTGTACGGTTTCCACCGTAATGAATGCTTTTAAGATCGGGACAGAAACTTATTTTGATATTCATGACATTTCGGTGGAAAACTGCCATTTTATGATGACGGACATCTATCCGGGGTCTGCCAGCGGTATTTCCATCGAGTCTGCTGACGGAGCAAACATCAGCGATGTAAGAATCAGTAATATTACGATGGATAAGGTCTGCTGCCCTCTTTTTATTTGTCTGAATATGAGAAACAAGTTCGGTTTTGACGATGATAATGACAAAAAGCTGCGCTATTATGGCGGCTCAATCAAAAACATTTCGATAGAGCACATATCAGCCGATGATGCAGAAATCCCCAGCATTCTTACCGGTTTTGCTTTTGAAGGGAAGGAAAAAAAGATTGAAAACATAGCAATCAGGGATTTTAAGGTAATCTATTATGATGGCATTGAAAAAATTGATATTCTTCCTGAAATCCACGAGAATATCTTTGATTATCCTGAAAGTAATTCTTTCGGAGATGTTCCCGCCTGTGGTCTGTTCATCAGGCATGCACATAATGTGGAACTGAAGGAAATTTCCATCACACCCCGCAGTATGAATACCCGGCCCTGTATTGTCAGGGATTGTGTCGATTGAAGCTGTTTGTGCCTGCCGGGAAGCAGGTCACATGTACTGATTATTTTTAAAATTATGGAGACAAAACATATGGATCATATAGCACAGGAAGCTGCCGCTTTGCAGGGGGATCTGGTTACCTACAGGCGGTATCTTCATCAGAATCCTGAATTGGGCTTCGATCTGCCCGTAACAAGAGCCTTTGTTGCCGATATTCTGAAAAAATATGGGTATGAACCGGAATATATCGGTAAAAGCGGCATAAGCGTAATTGCAGGTTCCGGTGAAGGGAAAACTTTTCTGATCAGAGGTGATATGGATGCCCTGCCGATGAGAGAAATGACAGATTTGCCTTTCGCATCCTGCAATGGAAAAATGCATGCTTGTGGTCACGATTTTCATACATCAGCGCTGCTCGGTGCTGCAAGGCTCTTAAAAAAACATGAAAGTGAAATTTGCGGACGTGTTAAACTGATGTTTCAGCCTGCTGAAGAAATAATGGACGGGGCTGCGGATATGGTCAGCAGTGGTATATTGAAGAATCCTGATGTGGATGCTGCCCTTGCCCTTCATGTGGTTCATGCACCTTTAGGCTCTGCAGGATATACACCCGGACTTGCATGCGGATCAAGTGATGTTTTTACGATCACGGTAAAGGGAAAAGGCGGTCATGGGGCGGCTCCTCACCGGAATATAGATCCTGTTAATGCTGCCAGCCATATCGTAATAGCCCTTCAGGAAATAAACAGCAGGGAAGTAAATCCGAATGAGCTTATTGTCCTGACAGTTTGTTCTGTGCATGCCGGTACAGCACCGAATGTCATGCCGGAATCAGCTGTTTTACAGGGGACGATTCGTACCATGAATATGGACGTTAAAGCGTTTGCAAGAAAAAGACTTGTAGAAATAGCACAAGGAATATGCCATACTTTCAGAGCAGACTGCTGCGTTGATTTTGTAAATGATGGTATACCTCCTATGCTTAATAATATGGAACTTGCCGATAGCGTTGCCGGGTATATAGATGATATGTTTGGTAAAAAAACGGCATATCATATTGAACGGATGACTGGTTCAGAAGATTTTTCGGTTCTGTCGCAGCTAATTCCTTCTGCATTGTTCTGGATAGGTACCGGCAGTGATGAAGAAGGGTATTTTTACGGTGTACATGATAACAGAGTCATTTTTAATGAAGAGGCACTGCATATAATGGCCGCTATATATACCGGAGCTGCGCTCAGGTGGCTTTCCGAAAACCGCTAAAAGTATCTGTTTTTAGTGTGTATTGACATTATCTCTATATTTCTGTATAAATATGCAGTTATTGTGAAATAAGTTACAAGGGGGTTACGTATGAATCTTACATGTTTTCATATGTAACCCCTTTGTGTTTTAAATCACATTGGAAACTTATTTTTTAGGAGAGATCATGAAAATAACAAGAAACATGCCGGTAGCTGTTTGCCTGCTGCTGGCAATGGCTGCTGTTCTTGCAGGCTGCCATAAAACGGCTGGGAATCCTGCAGCGGAAACTGCCGGTTCCGGTACACCGGTAAAGGGCGGTACTTTGACAATATCGCTTTCTGCTTCCCCGAGCAAGCTGGATCCGATCCATTACAGCGGTACATATGAAAGTCAGATTATCGGTGAAGTATGTGATACTGTGATAAATTATAACAGTACACTGTCCGAATATGTGCCCGGTTTGGCGACAAGCTGGACGATATCAGATGACGGAAAAACCTATGTATTCAAAATCAGGCAGAATGTACATTTCCAGAAAGGCAAATATCAGGACGGAAAGCTTCTGACTGCTGACGATATTGCATATTCGCTTAACCGGTCAGCGCAGCATTCTGACAGTAACCGCCTTTCCATGCTTGCAGAAGCGAAAGTTACCGCAGACTATGAAGTAACCTGCACACTGAAAACCAGCAATGCTTCTTTCCTGACAGCGTTAACCGACAGCGGTAATGCAATTGTTCCTAAGGAAGAAGTTGAAGGCTGGGGTTCAGATTTCGGTACTCATCTTGTCGGTACCGGGCCTTTTGCCCTTCAGTCATTCCTGCTTGATCAGCAGACGGTACTCGTAAAAAATCCGGCATACTGGCTTGCGGAACCGAATATTGATACGCTGATATTCAAGGTGATCGGAGATTCCACACAGGCTGCAAATGCCCTGCAGACTGGTGAAATTGATCTGGCAACAGATCTCAGGGGCGAAGCCGTCCAGACGGTAAAAAACAACAAGGACCTTAAACTCCTTGAAATGCCCGGTATTCATATTGCATATCTGTATTTTAATCAGGTAAAAGGCCCGACCGCTGATATCAGAGTCCGCAAGGCTTTGATAGAGGCTGTGAATGTTCCTGAAATGGTTTCAGCTCTTTATAAATATGGAGAGGCTACACAGGCTGCTCTGGCTTTGCCGCCGGGGTCATGGGGATATGATGCATCTCTTGAGAGTAAGGTTCCTTCCTACAACCCTGATGATGCAAAAAAACTGCTTGCAGAGGCTGGCTACCCGAACGGATTTAATCTTGATCTGTATATAAGCGGTACGGAAGTAAGACGCAATATGGCTGTTCTTGTTCAGGCCTACTGGGCAAAGGTCGGTGTAAAACTGAATGTGCATGCTTCAGAATGGGGAACTTTCAGCGATATGGCAATGTCGGGTAATGCAAATGTATACGGTATGTCATGGACATGGTATCCTGATCCTTATTTCTTCCTGAACAAGTTGTTCTCTACTGCTGAAATCGGCGGTATTGGTAACGGGCAGCATTTCTCTGATCCGAAAGTTGATGAACTTCTACAGAAAGCTCTCGAGGTTACCGACCAGTCCAAGCGTGCTGAATTTTATAAACAGGCCCTTGGACTCATCACGGATAAGCTTCCCGGCTTATATTATGCCAATGAAAAAATCCTGTACGGTCTGAATGGCAGGGTTCATAATTTTATTCAGCGGCCTGACGGCACATTGAAAATAGTTACGCCTGAAAACAACGTCTGGGTAACTAAATAGCATAAGTGCAGGCCATTTACCGTCTGCGGAGAATGGATTACTTTATCAAATAATAATCCATTCTCCGGTTATATTAAAACAGCGTTTTCAAAACTCGTATGACATTTGAAAACGCCTCAGTTATGCGTACGGAAAGTTTAATCCCGCCTGCGATACCATTAGAGAACTCCATACTCCGCTGCATGCGGCGGGGCTGGTAATTAAGAGGTCCTTTTTTGCTGAAAATGATCATAAAACGGATTATTCAGAGTATCCCGACACTGTTTATTGTAATAACAATAACTTTTGTGCTGACCCGTCTCATACCGGGGAATCCCGCCCGTACTATCCTGGGGCCACAGGCTTCGCTTCAGGATGTCCGTGCCATGGAAGAGAAACTGGGACTTAATAAGAGTATAGCCGGGCAGTATGCTGCATATATGCTGAATGCTCTGCACGGTAATTTCGGAACTTCATATATGTATAACAGACCGGTAACATCGCTTATCATTGAGCGGATACCGAATACACTTCTGATAACGCTGACCAGCCTCATAATCGCGCTGTTCCTCGGTGTATCGGTCGGTATTATTTCTGCCGTACGGCAGTATTCTTTTGCCGACTATTTTTTTATGATTCTCGCCCTTATCGGTGTATCAATGCCGATATTCTGGCTTGGACTCATGCTGGTGCATCTGTTCTCCGTTCAGCTTGGCTGGCTGCCTGCAATAGGTATGGGGACTATGGCAAAGGGGTTTCAGGATATCCTGCGGCATATGGTTTTACCCTGTTTCTGCCTGGCGACAATCCCGATGGCTACATTTGCAAGAATATCCAGATCCAGTATGCTTGAAGTAATCCATAATGATTCAATTACCGCTCTGCGGGCAAGGGGAATAAGGGAGGGCAGCGTAATATGGAAACATGCATTGAAAAATGCGCTGCCGCCGATCGTAACAGTACTCGGTTTACAAATAGCCAATGCCTTTACCGGGGCAATTTTAACGGAAAGCATTTTTTCATGGCCGGGAATGGGCACTATGATTATATCGGCAATCGATAATCGTGATTATATGCTTATACAGGGCACAGTACTGTTTATAGCGGTTGTATTCGTTGTCGTTAATCTGCTTGTTGACATAACATACATGATTATAAATCCAAAAGTCAATTATGACACTACACAAGGGAAATAGATACTATGAATATCAGGACCGGAAGTCCGGAAAGGGCTGATACATTGGGAATGCAGATGCAGACCAGTCTGCTTGCACGTGAACGTACAGCTAACAGCGCCTGGAATAAACTGAAACGTAACCATACAGCTATGGCAGGGCTTTTTATCGTAGTTGTCATGATTATGATAGCGTTGCTTGCCCCTTTGCTCGCCGGTGCAGATCCTGACGAAGTCCATCCACTGGATGCATATATGAAGCCGCTTACCGGTGGACATTTATTCGGTACGGATCAGTTCGGAAGAGATCTTTTCGCGAGAATCGTGTATGGTGCCCGGGTTTCACTCATAGTTGCTGTCGGAGGCACTCTGATAGGCGGGGTCACAGGTATACTTCTGGGCCTTGTCTCCGGGTATGCCGGAGGCATAATTGATACCGTGATTATGCGTATTATGGACGGATTCCTTTCTTTTCCTTTCATTTTGCTGTCAATCATTTTAATGACGGTTATGGGATCCGGTATTTTCAATGTCATTCTTGCCATCGGTATCGGAAATATTCCAAGTTTTGCCCGTGTCGTCCGGGGCGAAGTAATTATTGTTAAAAACGAAGAGTACTGTAATGCCGGCCGGGTGATCGGAATATCCGGTATACGTCTTCTTTTCTTCCATATATTACCTAATGCCATATCGCCGATTATTGTTTATGCAACTTTGAATATAGCCGGAGCTATTATTTCCGAAGCAGCGTTAAGCTTTCTGGGATTGGGAATAGCGACACCGACAGCTTCCTGGGGCAGTATTCTGCGTGATGGCAAGAGCTGTCTGAATACGGCTCCTTTCGTTGCTTCTATTTCCGGTTTATTTATCCTGCTGACGGTTCTTGGATTTAATCTTCTCGGTGACGGGATCAGGGATATACTGGATCCAAAATTGAAGCAATAGATCAGGATATGTAATTATGAATAATTATAAAGAACTTGTGCAGGAAAAAGTAGACAGCATTCAGCCGGATCTGGAGCGGCTGTCAGACAGTCTGTTTAAAAATCCTGAATATTTTTTTCATGAATATCATGCTTCAAAAAGCATGGCTGACATGCTGGCCTCCTTTGGTTTTAGAGTTGAAACAGGAATAGCCGGACTTGAAACAAGTGTTAAGGCTGTATATAAAAGCGGAAAAGCGGGTCCGGATATCGGAATATTGGGAGAATTTGATGCGGTTCCCGGAATGGGACATGCATGCGGGCATAATCTGATGTGTGCTATGGCTGTCGGTGCGGGTGCCGCTATCCGTTCAGTTATAGACGAGACGGGCGGTACCGTTACCGTATTCGGAACACCGGCAGAAGAGGGCGGCGGCGGAAAAATAATTATGCTTGAGCGCGGAGCCTTCAGCGGTCTTGATGTCGCGATGCTGCTGCATTCTTCCAGTGAAACTACCGTACAGGATATTTCCTATTCCCGGACGGATGTACGCATTCATTTTTACGGGAAGAAGGCTCATGCCGCTACATGGCCTGAAGAAGGCATCAATGCACTGAATCCGGTTATTGAGCTTTTTACAATAGTTAATGCAATGAGGCTGGAACTTGCTGACAGAGGAAAAATCCTCGGAATTATCCGTGACGGCGGTACGGAACCCATTATGATACCTGACCATTGTTCTGCAGAATTTACGGTCAGATCGTTCAATATGGGATATAAAAAGAAACTTCTGAAACGGCTGCTTGATATCTGCGGACATCTTGCCGTTATCAGCGGTACTACATTTTCGTATGAAATGATAGACCAGCCGTATGAGGATATACGTAATAACCCGGTTCTGGAGAATCTGCTTGCACAGAATTTTACCAGTCTTGGAGAAACTCTTGTTCCCAGAAAAAAAGAGCAGGGAATAGGGTGTACGGACATGGGGAACGTTACACATGAAATACCGGGACTCCAGTCGTATGTAAAAGTTTCTCCCGGATTGCGCGTCCATACAAAGGAGTTTGAAAATGCTGTCGGGGGTCCTGCCGGATACAGGGCTATTGGTATAGGTGCAAAAGCAATGTCGATGACAGCCGTGGATATTCTGACAAAACCGGAACTGCTTGATGATATAAAAAAGGCTTTCGCAGAAATGAAACGGCAAACAGAAACAGACGATCTGTAAAGGAAAATTATTTTGGACGAACATTTACTGGCTGTACAAAATTTAAAAACGTATTTTTATACGGCAAGCGGAGTCGTAAAGGCTGTTGATGGAATCAGTTTTGAACTTGACAGAGGCAAAACACTGGGTATCGTAGGAGAATCAGGCTCAGGTAAGAGTATTGCTGCCAAATCCATTATCCGTCTTCTTCCCGTAAAAACAGGAAAATGTGTTGACGGGAGTATCTCTTTTGAAGGTAAAGATGTGCTTTCGTTTAACATGAAGGAATTGAACCGGTTCCGGGGCAGTGATCTGTCTTTTATTTTTCAGGATCCCATGACCTCTCTTGATCCTGTTTTTACTGTCGGTGAGCAGATGGTTGAAATGTTGAAAGTGCATCATGCGATGTCTTCTGCTGATGCTTGGAATACATCTGTCGAATCCCTGAAAAAAGTCGGTATACCTGATCCTGAAAAAAGAATGAATTCTTATCCCTATGAACTTTCCGGAGGAATGTGCCAGCGGGTTATTATTGCAATGGCTGTGTCATGCCGTCCGAAGCTGGTAATAGCAGATGAACCGACGACTGCACTTGACGTAACGGTGCAGGCTCAGGTTCTTGATCTTCTGAAAGATCTGCAGAAAAATTATAATACGGCATTGCTGCTGATTACACACAATCTCGGAGTCGTCTGGGAGATGTGTGATAAAGTTATGGTAATGTATGCAGGCCGTACCGTAGAATATGCTGATGTCA
>DCFS01000245.1 GCA_002319875.1 Treponema sp. UBA1798
GTATTATCGTTTATAAAGTTCTGTAAGAGGAGTATACATGTCGGATAATTTATTGATTGTGCATGGCGGCGGGCCGACAGCGGTTATTAACGCCTCCCTATACGGGGCCCTCATGGAAGCAAAAAAACACTCATATCTGGACCATATTTATGGCGCAAAATATGGAACAGGCGGCATTCTGAAAGAAAATCTGATAGAACTGGAACATATTCCCCAGTCGGAACTTGATCTGCTGCTTACTACCCCGGGAAGCGCGATCGGTACATCCCGCGATTCTCTCGGAACAACAGAATATGCCGAGATGGCTGAAATTCTCAGAAAACGGAATATAAAATATGTCCTTTTCAACGGCGGAAACGGAACAATGGACACCTGTGGGAAACTGTATAAAACATGCCATACGCAGGGGATGGAAATCAATGTTATCGGTATTCCGAAAACGATGGACAATGATATTGCGGAGACGGATCACAGTCCCGGATTCGGTAGTGCGGCACGCTATATTGCGGCCAGCGTAAAGGAAGTGTGCGCCGATGTACGGAGCCTGCCGATCCATGTCGTCGTCGTTGAAGCCTCTGGCAGGGATACCGGATGGATTACTGCAGCAAGCGTTCTTGCCGGACAGAACGGAGGTCCCGGACCCGATCTTATATATCTGCCGGAACGCCCGTTCGACGAAAAGACCTATCTGGATGATATAGAAAGACTGCTCAAAAAGAAAACCGGAATCGTAGTCGTTGCCAGTGAAGGTTTAAAAAATGCGGCCGGAAATCCCATTGTAGATCCGATCTTTACTGTCGGCAGGGCAACCTATTTCGGAGACGTCGGAACCTATCTGGCAAATCTTGTCATTAAAAAACTAGGGTACAAAGCCCGTGGAGAAAAACCGGGACTGCTGGGAAGGGCTTCCGTCAGCATGCAGAGCTTTGCCGACCGGGAAGAAGCCGTGCTTGCCGGAGAAACGGCCTGTAAGGCCGTGCTGCAGGGAGACAGCGGCAAAATGGTTGCATTCAGGCGTATTTCTACCATCCCGTATAAGATAGAACCTGTTTTAATCGATATCGACAAAGTGATGCTTGTTGAAAAAAAAGTACCGGACGAATTTATCAATGCAGCCGGAAACGGAATAACGGATGCTTTCATTCAGTGGTGCAGACCGCTGATCGGCAACGGTTTACCGGAAATGATTTCTTTTACCGAATAATAAAAACTGAAACGGAGGTGAAGCTATGTTGGTACCTATGAGAGCGATACTTGCAGCTGCAGACAAAGATGGCTATGCGCAGGGGGCGTTCAATGTAAACGCTGTAGCACAGGCAAAAGCAGCGATTGAAGTTCATGAAATGTTCAGAAGTCCGGCTATCCTGCAGGGAGCAGATCTGGCAAACGGCTTTATGGGAGGCCGCACGGATTTTATGAATGCGACGCTGGAAGATAAAAAAAAAGGTGCAAGAAATATCGCAACTGCGGTGAAAAAATACGGTGCAGACAGTTTTATTCCGGTCGCACTGCATCTTGATCATGGCAGGAATCTGGATTCGTGCATTGCGGCTATAGAGGGTGGTTATACCAGCGTCATGATAGATGGAAGTTCTCTTCCGTTCGACAGGAATGTGGAACTGACCCGGGAAGTCGTGAAATATGCCCATAAAACAGGAGTCACTGTAGAAGGCGAACTGGGGGTCCTTGCAGGAGTTGAGGATCACGTCTTCAGTGCGGACAGTACCTATACAAACCCGCTGAAGGCTGTGGAATTCTTCAAAAAAACCGGTGTCGATGCGCTTGCGATCAGCTACGGAACAAAACACGGAGCCAATAAAGGCAGAGACACAGTCATCAGAAAGGAAATAGCGATTGCAATAAAAGAATGTATGCGGCATGAAGGCATCAACGGCTTTCTGGTCAGTCATGGATCCTCCACTGTTCCGAAATATATCGTCGATGAAATAAACGCTCTCGGCGGAACTCTGGAAAATGCATATGGTATACGTATCGAACAGCTGGTTGAGGTTTCCCGCTGCGGGATCAACAAGATCAATGTAGATACGGATATACGCCTTGCTGTAACACGGAACATGAAAGAATTATTTGCTTCGGATCCGGCACTATGTACCAGTACATCGGCAGGAGCCATTTATGAACTTCTGGAAAAAAATAAAGCGGCTTTCGATCCCAGAATATTCCTTACTCCTATCATGGACACTGTTATGTACGGTACTGTTCAGGACGACGATGTCGCGCGTATCGTCACCTGCATCGAAAACGGCGTAAAAGAAGTAGTGGGAACGCTTATCGTCCACTTCGGAAGTTACGGGAAAGCACCTAACGTGGAACAGGTAACGCTGGAACAGATGGCCGAGAGATACAGAAAAGGAACATACTGATGAAACATATATACCTTAATTTAAAACGATTCGACGTACCGACCACTTTCGGCGGTGTGAACCGCCTTACAGATATCCGGGAATGGGGCAGTTATATTATCAGGAACATACAGGACGCTTTGAATCAGTACGACAGAACAAAAGTAGAATTCGGAATTTATTTTCCGGAAGCACACCTGATTTCTGCCGCCGCTGCAAGAAATAAAGACAGTCCTGTCAAAATCGGCTGCCAGGGAGTATACAGATCAGATACTGCTGCCGGCGGTAATTTCGGAGCGTTTACATCGGATCGTCCAGCCGCAGCAATGAAGGCCATCGGATGCGAAACGGTCATTATCGGGCACTGTGAAGAACGTAACAATCTGGCCGGAATTCTTGCAGAAGCAGGGGGCACCGATACGTCTGCGGTCAACCGCATTCTGAATAAGGAACTGCAATGCGCTACTGCACGGGGACTCGACGTTCTGTACTGTATCGGTGAAAAAAGTGAGGAACAGACTCGATGGGAATCGGTCCTGTCTGAACAGCTGGAAACAGGACTGAAAGATATCAACAAAACAAAAGTCGTGCTTGCCTACGAACCGGTATGGTCTATAGGTCCCGGGAAAAAACCGGCCGACAAAGCCTATATTACAAAAATAGCCCGCTTTGTGAAGGAAAGAACAGGCGGTATGGATATCGTATATGGCGGAGGATTGAAACAGGATAATGCAGCGATGCTTGCTTCCATCAGGGAAATCGACGGAGGACTTATAGCCCTGACGCGGTTCCAAGGTGAAATAGGTTTTTATCCGGATGAATATCTGGAAATCGCCGGGTTATATCTGAAGAATACCGGTATCGCATAACTTTTTCATTTATAGGAGCAGTTATATGAAACTTGATTTTGAATACGGACAGGGAACCATGGCGGCGCAACTGCCGGACAATACGGATATATTCATTCCGGGGGAAACGGTTGCGGACCCGGCAAGTATTCCGGAAGACAAGCTTGAATCAGCATACAGGGAAAGTCTGACTCATCCGATCGGCATGGCACCGCTTTCGGAACTGGCGCATAAAGGCAGTACGGTTACGATTATCGTACCCGACCGGGTAAAGGGCGGTGAACAGCCGACGAGTCACCGGAAACTGGCGATCAGATACATTCTTCAGGAACTGTATGCTGTCGGCGTACAGAAGAAGGATATTCTGTTTATTATTTCCAACGGTCTGCACCCGCGCAGTAAAGAATCGGATGCAAAAGCTATTTTCGGACCGGAGCTGTTCGGTGAATTCTGGCCGTCGAACCAGATCATCAGCCACGACAGCGAAGACCGTGACCACATGGTTGACCTTGGCTGTACGGAACGCGGTGATCCGGTTTTCATGAACAAATATGTGTACGACTGCGACCTGCCCATTCTGATCGGCCACGTACAGGGAAATCCGTACGGAGGATATTCGGGAGGCTACAAGCACAGCGCAACAGGCATTACGAACTGGCGCAGCATTGCCAGTCATCATGTACCGTCGGTAATGCACCGCACTGATTTCACGCCGGTAAACAACGGCAGCCTGATGAGGACAAAGTTCGACGAAATCAGCATGCACATGGAAGAAAAAATGGGACATCCGTTTTTCTGCTGCGATGCAGTGCTTGATACGTATTCGAGGCAGATCGCCGTTTATTCCGGTTATGCCAGAGAAATGATGCATGTCAGCTGGAAACTGGCGGATAAACGGACGTACGTACACTGGGCGGAAAAGAAATACGACGTACTGGTATTCGGCATGCCGCAGAAGTTCCATTACGGCGACGGAATGGGGACGAATCCTGTCATGATGATGCAGGCGCTGAGCGCACAGGTACTGCGCTTCAAGCGCATAATGAGCGACAGGTGCGTGATTATCTGTTCTTCGATCTGTAACGGATATTTTCACGACGAACTGTGGCCGTATCTGAGGGAACTGTATACGCTGTTTCAGCATGATTATATGAATACACTGCCGGATATGAACCGGCTGGG
>DCFS01000177.1 GCA_002319875.1 Treponema sp. UBA1798
GCGAAACCGGTACACGCCGGTAAAACGATAAAAAAAATGATTTCCTATATGGGCCGCTATAAAAGCCTGTGGCCTGTTGTGTTTATCTTTGTCCTTACCAGTTCCGGAGCAGGTGTAGCAGGTACTTATTTCCTGAAACCGGTTATAAACCAGTATATTTTACCTCTTGTTGGCAAAAAAAATCCTGATCTTACCGCTTTTGCATTGCTGCTGGTTAAAATGCTCAGCCTTTATTTTATCGGAGCCGCAGCTACCTGGATAAATCAGCGTGTTATGCTGTATATATCAACGCAGACACTGTATTCGATCCGTACCGATTTGTTCCGGCATCTTGAAATGCTGCCCGTCAGTTATTATGACGGAAAAACACACGGCGAACTGATGTCTCTTTTTACGAATGATACCGATACACTGCGCGATATGCTGAGCCAGATGATTCCGCAGCTTATGTCTTCCGTTGTTACCGTAACCGGTGTTCTGGTTATGATGATTGTACTGAGTCCGGTTCTCGCTGCAGTTCTTGTAATCATGCTGCTTCTTATTATGATCCTTGTAGGTAGAATCGGGAAAAAAAGTGCAGCTGCTTTTCGCGGGCAACAGAAAAATATAGGTGTCATTAACGGCTATGTAGAAGAGATGATTGAAGGACAGAAAGTCGTAAAGGTTTTCAACAGGGAGGAAGAAACAGAACGTCGCTTTGCTGTTCTTAACGACAAGCTCTGTGCTTCAGGAACCGATGCAAATACCTATGCGAATATTCTTGGTCCCATGATGAATAACTTTTCACATATACAATATGCGGTTATTGCAATGTGCGGTTCGCTTATGGTTATAAATGGCTGGATGGATCTGGGGACAATTGCGTCGTTTCTGCAGTATACCCGTTCGTTCAGTCAGCCTGTTTCCATGATAAGCCAGCAGTTTAACAGCGTGTTGAACGCACTTGCAGGTGCAGAGCGGATATTTGCAGTGATAGCGGAAGTTCCGGAGAATGATGGCGGAAATGTTACACTGGTTAATGCTGTGGAAACGGACGCGGATGCATCGGAGGATGGAAAAGTCCGGCTGGTACAGGCCTTCGCTCCGACAGGGGCCTGGGCATGGAGCATCCCTGGCAGGAGGAAACTTGTCCGTCTTCGCGGTGATGTACGGCTCGATCATGTTACATTCGGGTATGAAAGAAATAAAACGGTACTGCATGATATCAGTCTCCATGCTGAGCCCGGATGGAAGATTGCGCTGGTAGGTTCTACCGGCAGCGGAAAGACGACGATTACGAATCTGCTTACCCGCTTTTACGATATCGAAGAAAATTGCGGAAGCATAACGTATGATGGTATCCCGCTGCAGAATATAAAGAAGGATGACCTCCGCCGTTCTCTGGGTATGGTACTGCAGGATACACATCTGTTTACCGGTTCCATCCGGGATAATATCCGCTACGGAAATCTTGATGCGGGTGCAGCTCAGGTAGAAGCTGCTGCAAAACTTGCAAATGCTGATTCTTTTATCAGACACCTTGACAGGGGGTATGACACGGTAATTACTGCCGACGGAGAAAATTTAAGTCAGGGACAGCGGCAGCTGCTTTCTATTGCCCGGGCTGCCGTTGCCGATCCACCTGTTCTGATTCTTGATGAAGCGACCAGTTCGATTGATACGCGGACGGAAGCTCTCATTGAAAAAGGTATGAATCATCTGATGCAGGGACGGACAGTGTTTATTATTGCTCACCGGTTGTCTACGGTTCGTAACGCAGATGAAATTATCGTACTTGAACATGGTTCGATTGTTGAGCGCGGTACGCATGAACAGCTGCTTGCCATGAAAGGTACTTATTATCGTTTTTATACGGGGGCATTCGCGCTGGATTAAAAGTATTTGCATTGTACACCTCTGCAAAATTCACTATAATAACACGTTATAGTTATATATTCTTTTGATCAGAGGTAGTTTCATGAAGGCCATTGAACTGGAAAAGGCATATAATCCGAAAGATTTTGAAGACCGGCTTTATAAACGATGGTCCGAAGAGGGTTATTTTCATCCATGTTCTGATCCGGATTCTCCGGTTCATGGCGAATATGTACAAAAAAAGAAGACTTTGACTGCTGCGGAACTCCGCAGCGCAACTTTTACGGTAGTCATCCCTCCGCCGAACGTTACCGGTGTTCTTCATATGGGGCATGGTCTCAATAATACACTTCAGGATATCATTGTCCGCTATCACCGGATGAAGGGTGATAACACTTTGTGGATTCCCGGTACGGATCATGCCGGCATTGCTACGCAGAATGTTGTTGAACGGCAGCTGAAAAAAGAAGGTAAGACGCGGAATGATCTTGGACGGGATAAATTTCTTGAACGTACATGGGCAGTAAAAGAAGAACATCATGATACAATCGTTAAGCAGCAGCGCAAACTGGGAAACAGTGTTGACTGGAAACGAGAGCGTTTTACAATGGACGAAGGACTTTCCAAAGCTGTCCGCGATGTATTTGTTACACTCTATGAACGGGGGCTTATCTATAAAGGGCATTATCTTGTAAACTGGTGTCCGCGTTGTGGTACAGCTCTTGCAGATGACGAAGTGGAACATACTGATACGAACGGCGCGATGTACCATATATGGTATGAATACGCTGATGGTGCGGCTCCCGACGGATCTACCCGGATAGAAATCGCTACGACGCGGCCGGAAACACTGCTGGGTGACACGGCTGTAGCAGTAAATCCTGAAGATGAGCGCTATAAAGCTATTGTCGGCAAAAAATTAAAGCTGCCGCTGACAGGACGTATCATACCGCTTATAGCTGATGCGTATGTCGACAGAGAATTCGGCACGGGAATGGTAAAGATTACCCCCGCCCATGATCCCAACGACTGGAATGTAGGAAAACGCAACAATCTTGAAGTTATCAATATACTTAATCCTGACGGGACGCTGAATGAAAATTGTCCTGAAAAATACAGGGGCCTTACCTGTACAAAGGCCAGAGAACTTATTATAAAGGATCTGACAGATCTCGGTTTGTTCAAAGGCGAAGAAAAAATTACCCATTCAGTCGGTCACTGCTACCGGTGCGGTACCGTCGTGGAGCCGTATCTGAGTGACCAGTGGTTTGTTAAAATGCAGCCGCTTGCAGAAAAAGCGCTGAAAGCATGGAAAGACGGGGACATCGTTTTTTACCCGCGGAAATGGGAAAACACGTACCAGCGCTGGCTTGAGAATATACGCGACTGGTGCATAAGCCGCCAGTTATGGTGGGGACACCGGATTCCTGTGTGGTACTGCCGGAAATGCGGAAAAACGATTGTATCGCGTGAAGATCCCGTCTGCTGTCCGGAATGCGGCGCAGGTACGGACCAGCTTGAACAGGATCCTGATGTTCTTGATACCTGGTTCAGTTCATGGTTGTGGCCGTTCAGTACGCTCGGATGGCCGGAGAAAGCGGATGACCTGGCTACCTTCTATCCGACAAATGCGCTTGTGACGGCATATGATATTATATTTTTCTGGGTTTCAAGAATGATTATGGCTGGCCTTGAGTTTACCGGTAAGGCACCGTTCCATGATATTTATATCCATGGGCTGGTACGCGATAAGCAGGGCCGTAAAATGAGTAAATCTTTAGGGAATGGAATAGATCCTCTTGAGATTATCGATGTATACGGTTCCGATGCCCTTAAGTTTACCCTTTCGTTTATGTGTGCCCAGGGGCAGGACATCCTTGTTGACAGGGAGTCATTCAAACTGGGCAGCCGCTTTGCAAATAAAATCTGGAATGCAAGCCGGTATATTCTGGGTAACCTCGAAGACAGAACGCTCGTGCCGGTTACCGACAGCGATCTTTCGGAACTCGACCGGTGGATATATGCCTGCCTTGATCAGGCGGTACGGGAAGAACGCAGTGCTCTTGAAAGCTACCGCTATAATGACGCAGCTTCTACTTTATATGAATATTTCTGGAATGAATTTTGTGACTGGTACGTTGAAGCTACCAAACTTTCTTTTAAGAACGGAGATGACCGGGAAAAAAATCGTGCCGTTTCCATCCTTCTTAATGTTCTTGAAGAAAGTCTTCGTCTGCTTCATCCTTTCCTTCCGTTCGTTACGGAAGAAATTTACGGAAAGCTGCCGCTTGCAGAGATCATTGAAAACCGCAGTAAAGCCGGTAAAAACAATATTGTTTCCAATTCCGTGTATTCGGGCATGCTGATAGCAGCACCCTATCCGGAAGCATCTGATTCCCGTATCAATGCGAAAATTACGGAACGCTTCAGCGTTCTTAAGGAATTGATCGGTTCTGTCCGCGGTCTCCGGATGGAATGCGGCATAGATCCTGCTTTGAAAATACATCTTGCAGTACTCGTTGTTCCCGGAAGCGCTGCTGAAGTCTGCAGGGAAAAAAGCGATATGATTGAACTGCTGGCAGGTGTCGCACAGGTGAAGTTTGTCGATACCAAACCTCTTTCATCCGTCGGTGTCGTCGGCAGTGGTTTTGAAGCTTTTATTCTTGTTGACGAATCGGTAAACAGAGATGCGCTTGTTGTGCGGTTCAGAAAGGCTGTAGAAACAGAACAGAATCTTGCAGCAAAATCGGAAGCCAAACTGCAGGGTAGTTTCGTCGAACATGCACCTGTCGAAGTTGTCGCTGCAGAGCGGGAAAAGCTTGAAGAGAGCAGACGCCGCATTGAAAAATTGTCGTCATATATTAAAAGCATTTGAACCGGTCGATTATTAAAGGGGAGAGTGCCGCATGAAAGAAAAATATCAGATGAATGTAACAAAGCCAGGTCAGATGGATCGTCAGGCGATGCTCCAGTTAAAGGGTATTTTTCTTGCCCCCTATATGCAGCTTGCTACCGCTCTTATCGGGAAAGCCCGTTTCGCAGGCGGAAATATGTTCCGGCATCAGATTGATACGATGGGCATTCTTATCGATTACGGGTATATCGACAGTGTGCTGTTGAAGGCAGCCTGTATACATGATGTGATAGAGGATATTCCCGGTTTTGACCAGAAACTGATTCTCGATGTAGATGAAGAAAGCAGCGATGTTTATAAGCTCGTCCTGGAAGTAACAAAGAGGGAAGGACAGAAAAAATCGGAGTATCTGCGCGGAATTATAGAACACGGCAGCCAGCGTGCAAAGGTCTTGAAATGTGCCGACCGGATCAGCAATATGATAAGCCTTGGCTTTGTTACGGATCCTGCGTTTATTGAACGCTACTGTGATGAAACAGAGTATTTCATATTACCTATCGCACTTGAAGTTGACTATAATATGTATCAGGAATTGATAGATCTTGTTATTTCAAGACGGAAATATCTTGAAGATTCCGGATATATAAACAGAAATCAGAATAAGTAGAATAAAAAGCGCTGATTAAATCAGGACGCATGAATAACCGGCTCCCGGTTATGTTTTGCAATTCTGCAAATTATATGGTTTGTCTTCCCTGGAAAACAGGACCTTTTATTCG
>DCFS01000292.1:0-2335 GCA_002319875.1 Treponema sp. UBA1798
CTTTCCACCGCACGGTTATACTGCATATCATTAAAAAGCTGTAAATCAAACCCGTTCGGTGATGTCGCTTCCCACAACCGCAGGGTATTCACCGTTTTTGTATCATATCCCACGATAGGAATATCATACGGAGTCGCCGTTATTTCCTCTGCATTTTCAATATAAAAACGGTCCTGCCCATCCGGCATTTTCCCGAATGCGATAGTTCCGCCGAATTTAACCGATACCGCCAGATCGCTCCGCTTTATTTCCCAGGGATCACGATGTTGCAGCCACCGGTCGGGATATTCCACCTGATAACCGTTTTCAATATGCTGTTCAAACATTCCGTATTCATACCGGATGCCGTAACCGTGCCCCGGATAATCAAGCGTGGCAAGGCTGTCGAGGAAACAGGCAGCAAGGCGCCCGAGTCCGCCGTTTCCCAGACCTGCATCAGGCTCTTCATCTTCAAGCAGATCATAGTTAATATTCATTTCGCCGAGAACTTTTTTTACGTCCTCCTTAATGCCGGCATTGAGCAGATTATTACTCAATGCACGTCCCATAAGGAATTCAGCCGAAAGATAATACATCTGCCGTACGGATTCTTTTTCATATACATGGCGGGTTGCCATCCAGTTTTCCATAATCATGGCCTGTGTTGAGGCCGCTACGGCATCATACAGATCATGCTGATTGGCATGGGCAATATCTTTACCGTACTGCCGCCGTAAACGTTCCGTTAAATCTTTTCTGAATTCTTCAGCATCGAACTGCATATCGGACCTCCTCAGGGACACGCTGTTTTAATCACGATGACTTAATCAGTTTTCCTGCTCATCAATATTATGGCACTGCCGGAAAGCAGTACATATCTGTTCTGGGAAGCAAGTATTTCTTCATCTCCCGGATCCCGTATATCGTCAGGACTTGCAGCAGATGTATCGACAACCCGTACCCATCTCCTGTCTGCAGAAAGTGGTGGAAGGATTACAGTCATATCGTGCAAATCCATATTGGATGCAATATAGAAATCATTATCCGGCGCCAGCCCGATTCTGTCAGCCTTGTTTCCCTCCAGCCTGCCCGCCAGAAAGCGGTTTAATACCTGCCAGTCAGGAATTTTCCCATCAGCGTCATACCACATGATATCGGGAGCAGCACCGTCTACAAAACTCCCGCCCTTAAAAAATGTCTTCCGCCGGAATACCTGATGAGTCCGCCGCAACTGCATCATCTTCTGTGTAAAGCGGACAAGTTCCCGATATTTTTTTTCATTTTCCCAATTCACCCAGGAAATTTCATTATCCTGGCAATAGGCATTATTATTTCCCAGCTGAGTCCGCCGGAACTCATCACCGGCGAGAAACAGTGGTACCCCCTGAGATATAAACAGACCTAAAATAAAATTTTTTATCTGCCTGTTTCTTAGTGCTTCTATCTTCGGATTTTTGGTTTCGCCCTCAAAACCGTAATTATAACTCAGCGAATCATCAGAACCATCCCGGTTACCTTCACCGTTTTCTTCATTGTGTTTTTTTGTATAGCTTACCAGGTCATTCATCGTAAAACCGTCATGGACAGTAATATAATTCACTGAAGTTTCAGGTCCCCTGTCCCGGTACATATCGGAACTGCCGGCATACCTTGTTGCAGCAGCAGTTGAAACGGATTCATCACCGCGGATAAAACGGCGTACTTCATTCCGGAAACGGTCATTCCATTCGCTCCACCGCCCGCCGGGAAAACTGCCAGCCTGGTAAGTTCCCGCAGCATCCCAGGGCTCAGCTATTATCTTCGTGCTCCGCAGGACAGGATCTTCTGCTATCTGATTAGGAAGCGGAGGAAATTTTACCACCATGCCGTTCTGTGCACGGCTGAACACAGAAGCAAGATCAAAACGGAAACCGTCAACATGCATTTGCGTTACCCAGTAGCGCAGACTGTCTATTATAAAACTCCTGACTACCGGGTGATTTGTATTAAACGTATTTCCGCACCCGGAAAAATTACTGTAAAACTGCCGGTCCTTTTCTTCAAGCATATAATAGATATTATTTTCAAGGCCGCGGAATTCAAACGTATAGCCATGCTCATTCCCTTCAGCGGTATGATTATATACTACATCCAGAATTATTTCGATTCCAGCCAGATGAAGCTGCCTGACCATTTCACGGAACTCATTCACACAGGCACCGTTGCTTCTGTCTGCCGCATATGACTCTTTCGGAGCAAAAAAACCGATCGTACTGTATCCCCAGTAATTTTTTAAGCGTTCACCGGTGCGTGGATTCTCGTTTCTGTTTTCGTTTTCATCAAATTCCTGTACAGGAAGCAGCTCTACGGCAGTAAT
>DCFS01000292.1:2671-10805 GCA_002319875.1 Treponema sp. UBA1798
GATGTTGGAGAAACAGTATATCCGCGTAGATGGGCCTCATAAATAACACTGTCACATAAGGGTATATTCAGCGGATGGTCCCCTTTCCAGTCAAAACCGCTTTCATCTATTACAATACATTTAGGAAACAAAGACATATCGTCTGTTTCGAGTGATTTAAAAACCGATCCTGCAGAAAAAGCTTTTGCACAGGGATCAAATAAATGTTTACTGAAATCAAAACGAAAACCGGCAGCGGGCTGTGCAGGACCATCAACGCGGTATAAATACAAAACCCCGGCACCAATTCCCTGTATTTCCATATGCCACACATCTCCCGTACGGTTCTGTACAGGGTCAAAACGTATCGACTTAAACGGTTTACTGTCGCGGGAACTTTCGTATAATTCCAATACCACGCTGGTGGCATTACGGCTGAACAGAGCAAAATTGACACCCCGAAGAGTAACAGAAGCACCCATAGGGTACGGAATACCTGCTACCATTTTAAGTATAGGCATATATATATTTTAACATAAAAAAACTATGGTAGCAATTAATTTTTCCATATACTATACTGTATTCATGAATGAAACCTCCAACCCCCCGGATCAAAAGGGAATTGAGCACTTAGAAAAAAAAACCGCCGTTGTAGCCATTATCGGCAGACCATCTTCAGGCAAATCCACATTCCTGAATACCGTATGTAGAGAACAGGTATCGATTGTGTCATCTTTTCCGCAGACGACACGCAATGCCATCAGAGGAATTGTCAATACATCTGAGGGACAAATAGTATTTATTGATACTCCCGGCTATCATGAATCAGATAAAAAGCTGAACCTGAAACTGCAGTCAGTAACCAGAGATCAGTTTGAAAGTTCAGACTGTCTTTTATATATACTGGACAGTACCCGGGATATCGGAGAAGAAGAAGAAACTATAGCAGGAATGATAAAACCATATTCCGGGAAAACGGTTATTGCAATAAATAAAACAGACCTGCCCAATGCAGTGCCGGAAAAGGATAAACTGTTTCTGTTAAAAACATTTCCGGATATACTTCCGGACCGGATTTTTCAGATCTCCGCAAAGAAAAACAAAGGTCTTAATGACATTCTGAAAGCCTTATACCGTATAGCACCGGTTGCGCCGGAACTGTATCCTGAGGAATTCTATACGGATCAGGAAGTCGGATTCCGTATTTCGGAAATAATCAGAGGCCAGGCAATCAACAGACTTGAACAGGAATTACCTCATTCAGTCTACGTAAATATTGCAGACATGGAAATGAAAAAAGAGGGCAAACTCCTCTGGGTACGGGCATTCCTCTGTGTTGAACGGGAAAGTCAGAAAGGAATCGTTATAGGAAAAAATGCTTCCATGATAAAAACGATCCGTATAGAATCAATCAAAGCCATGCGGAAAATCTTTCCCTATTCTGTCGACCTTGACCTCCAGGTAAAAGTCGACAAAAACTGGCGTCAGAAAGACTCAGTACTTGCCAGACTTATACCTTAAGGAACCAGCTGATTTTAGTCATCTGGGTTTAAGCGGAGGGGTATCGGATCAGAGCCGGACTTTCTCCCTGGTAATTTCACCAAGTGTAAGTGCTCCGGTCATACGCATCGTATCTTCCAGTTCACCGGCAAGCTTTTTTATATAACATTCGACGCCTGCTTCCGCCCCTCCATACACAGCAGTTACAAACGGCCGTGCGATCAGAACAGCATCAGCACCGACTGCAAGGGCCTTGAATATATCGACTCCCGACCGTATGCCTCCGTCAACAAAAACAGTCATACTGCCCGCAACGGCATCGACGATATCCTGCAGGACCTCTGCCGTTGACGGACACTGATCAAGGACCCGTCCGCCGTGATTTGAAACGATAACTGCGGAAGCACCCGCTTCTTTTGCTTTCAGTGCGCCCTGTACGGTCATTATTCCCTTTATGACAAAAGGAACTCCGCAGGCTTTTATGACATCTGCCAGTTCTTCTACAGATTTACTGCCGGCCGGCGGATCAAGATTCTGAAGGAAAGGAAGTCCCGCAGCATCTATATCCATTGCAACCGCAAACGGTTTTGCAGCACGGATAAGAGCCATTTTCTCTTTTATCGTATCCAGATTCCAGGGTTTTACCGTCGGAACTCCAACGCCTCCGGATTCAGCGATAGCTTTTGTTGCAGCCTTCATTACATCAGGATTGGTACCATCGCCGGTAAAAGCCGCGATGCCTGCCTTCGCACAGGCTGAAACAAGGACACGGTTATATGCAATATCATCATAGTTATCTCCATAATGCAGCTGCACTGCTCCGACAGGACCTGCAAAAAATGGATATCTGAAAACTTTACCGAATAATTTGAACTCTGTATTCACCGGTTTCTGTTTATAGATCGTATCCATATTGATACGGATATCCTGCCATGCATCATAATTCCGGATTGCAACATCACCTGTTCCTTTGGCACCCGGACCCGGTATATGATTTCTGCATACAATACCATTACACACAGGGCAGACCTTGCATGTATTGCCGATATTTTTCCGGGCACTTTCAAGTAATTCCTGATACGTCATTTAACACCTCCGTTTTCATTTGCTATCACCGGTTAAAGCTCTCTGCTTAAAAATCCGGATTACTCCGGAATTCCAGTTTCTTCCCGGTTAAAGGATGCATAAAACATATATAACAGGCATGCAGCATAAGACGATCTCCCGCTTCCTGTGTTCCATAGAGTCTGTCTCCTGCAACCGGCAATCCGAGCCCATGAACATCAGCAGCGGCAAGCCGCAGCTGATGCGTTCTGCCCGTCAGAGGGGTAAATTCCACACGGGTCCTGATTCTCAGTTTTCCACCCTTTCTTATTCTTTCTTCCTTGATCTTTTTCCACAGGGTTACTCCTGTTTTACCGTTAACGGCATCAAAAATCTGGTGCGGTCTGTTTTCAGGATCAAGCCGGAACGGGAGTTCTATACGGCCTTCTCTCTGCCCGGGAACAGCGGCCAAACCGGAAGCATCTTCAAGTCTTCCCTCCAGCAGTGCAATATAACGTTTCAGAACAGTCCCATTCTGAAACTGTATGGACAGATTCCGCTGCGCTTCAGCCGTAAAAGCAAGCACAAGCAGTCCTGATGTATCCTGATCAAGCCGGTGCACGGATGGCTGCACTATACACTGGGGAAAAAGTATTCTGAGGCGGTTAACGACACAATCCTGGTTCTCCTCTCCCCGTCCGGGCACAGAGAGAAGTCCGGACGGTTTATTGACAACCAGCAGGCATTCGTCCCGATAGACAATCTCCAGACCAAGCATAACAGGCAGTATAACCCGGCAACGCTCATCGCATGGAGGGAAAAAAGATACAGGCTGGTCCGATTCCCTGCGTATACCGTTATATAAAAATTCGGCAAGACTTACCGGTCTCAAACCATTCTGAAACGCAAAGTTTACAAGTTTGGGAGCACAGCAGTCACCGGTTCCCGTAGGAGGCCGTTTTCTCAGATGCAAATCAGAAAATGTCCTTACCGCACCATCCATACAGTAAAAATGGTAAAGTTCCGATACAGCTTTCAGCGATTCATCGGTATAGCTGTTCCGTACCCGTTTCAACAAGAGATATTCTGCTAAATCATGTTCATTTTTGATGCGTTCTGTCAGCTTATGAATTCTTGCGTCATTTTTTTTCATTACCGTATAAAATTGAGGCACATCAAACAGAGGAGGTACCCAACCCGGAATCAGCCAGTGACCACTCAGTTTACCGGAAAACGCTTTCAGTACGACTTCCTTCCCCCGGCTGTCCAGGCATACCAGGACACCGAACATTTCCCTGTCTGCCACCCGATAATAAGGTAAATCAGATTCCGGTTTTATAAAAACCTCAACCTCCCCGTCAAGATGAATATCTTCCGGCGAGAGACCACGCTCAAGAGCAGCATAAAGTTGCAGGCAATATGCTTTTGCCTTTTCTTCCGGGAACGGTGGAAACATTATCGCTGTTCTACTGCCCCGTCAGGTTTTGCAATAAATACAACAGGATGATTCTTTGTAAAAAAACCAACCTCAACGACTCCGGGTATCACATTGATGGTGTTTTCCATTTCAGCAGGATTTACCGGAATTTGCCACAGACAGTCAAGTATCTGATTACCGTTATCAGTAATAACGGGCCCGCATTTACGTACCGCTTCCCTGAGAGAACATAAAGCTCCCAGTTTTTCGAGTGCTGTTATTACCGGTATACGTGCCTCTCCGATAATTTCAACCGGTAAAGGGAATCCTGTTCCAAGTGTCGGCACGCTTTTTGAGGAATCGGCAACGATGATAAAACAGTCAGAATTATATGCAACGACTTTCTCCCGGAGCAATGCCGCACCGCCGCCTTTTATCAGGTTACTGCCGGGGTCTATTTCGTCAGCGCCATCTATCGACAGATCCAGATGGCCGCCGATAATACGGTCATTAATTGAGTACACAGGGATTCCGAGATCCTGACAGGCGTTCGCTGTCTGAAAACTTGTAACGACAGCCTTTATATTCTTTATTCTACCGTCCCTTATATATTCCGACAGACGTTCTACCGCTGGCATAGCCGTTGACCCGGTACCGAGACCTATTTTCATGCCCGAAAATATTTTACCGTCCGTAACCAGCGTGTCTACCGCTGTCGTTGCGGCAAGTTTTTTCTGCTCATTCTGAGACAGTTCCTGCATAATCGACTCCCGTAAAAATCTTAAATTGTTCATACCCCTGATATTTCAGCATCGGTAATCCGTTCGAAACTTTACAGCCGGCAGACAGAGCCCGCTTCATAACCGGTGTCATTTCAGGAAAGTATATAATATCAAACAATTTTTCAGAACCATTGAACGTATAAAACCATAACGGATCATTCGATTCATCTGCAGAAGAATCGGACCCCATTCCTTTGGATGTCGTTTGAATAATCAGATCTGAATACTTTGCAAGCATTCCGGCTGAATCAGATTCAAGAGCTGCATATTTAAAATTGAATTCTTCCGCAAGACTCTTTGCCCTTAAAACAGTTCTGTTAAATATGCAGGCCTTTCCGCCGAGTTCATAAACTGCATCAGCTACAGCCTTTGCAGCTCCACCGGCGCCTATTATCGCTGTCCTGAAATGTTTCAAATTTTTTACGCCAAGGAAATGTTTCAACGCTTCCCTGATTCCGGTGACATCGGTATTATATCCATGCCATCCGTCTTTTTCCTTCACAATCGTATTGCAGGCACCTATTTCCATAACACCGGATGAACTTACCGCCAATTCCGGAAGTACAGTCTCCTTAAAAGGAATCGTTACCGAATACCCTGACAAACCGACTTCCTCCGCAAACTCAAGCGCCTGGACAATATCCGGAGAACAGACCGGGATATACACAGCATTCAGATCATGCGTATGGTAACCTGCATTATGCAGTTCCGGACTGGAAGTCCGTTCAAGCGGATATCCTGTTATTCCGAAAATTCTCGTATCGTCACCGATTTCATGAAAATGATAGATATCCTTCAAAGTAACCGGATCGATATGGCCGATTGATTTCATTTCCTTTCCTGCATCGGCAGGAGAAACGAAAGTCAGGTACGAACGAAGTTTGTCGGCAAGAATCCGTGTCGGCAGCCCGAAGTTTCCCATACCGCACAGAATGTGATCATACTTTTTCATTGCTTTGCATTCCCTGAACATCCGGGTAACATCGGAAAGGTTGTGCGGACGGCAGGCTATTTTGGGAATTTCATATCCGGTTTTACACATTGCACTGAAACGTCCTGCCAGATCCGTAACGGGATTATTCATGTCGTGGAAGCTGCGGATAATATGCGTTCCAAACGCAAATGCTGCATCCTGAAGACTCGGAATATGAAAATCTTCTTCAAAATCAACATATGCAAAATTATTCCGCGGATTCTGATCTGCAAAAGCCAGTGCACGTGCAAACAGCATGGTGCGGGCTGCTTCGCCACCGTTATACAGGCCCCCGTCAATTCTGCGTCTGATCGTCAGGATCGTCGGCAGCTGAACCAGCTTCGGAAACTTTCTGATTTCCAGAAGTTCATCTTCTTCAAGATAATCTGCCCGCAGTTCCAGCATATCTACATAATTTCTGTATACATCGGCAAGTTTGACATCTTCGGCAATCGTTTTTCCTGAAAGCGTAAGGCAAACAAGTGGAAATTTCACGGGAATACCCCTCGCACTGCGTAAAAATACAACCTAAAATATTTTACTTTTAAGATGGAACAATTTATGGTAGTATACTATATCTTTTTGCTTTATAAAAGTGTATAGGAGATATCTTTTATGGAACATTATGGCTTATGGGGAATTATTCCACCCCTGCTCACCATACTGCTTGCATTCCTTACGAAGGATGTAGTGGTTTCCCTTTTTCTGGGAATACTGTCCGGTGCAATGATTATTGCCGGCGGCAATCCTTTTATTGCCCTGATGAAACTGACAGACCTGCTGGCCGGCTCTCTTGCTGACGGCTGGAATATCAGAATTTTTCTATTTTGCGGCCTTCTGGGAGGACTGGTCGGCATGCTCACCAAAACAGGTGCAGCCGGATCTTTCGGACGGTGGGCCTCATCCCGTCTCAAAAACGGACGGGGAAGCCAGCTTATGACGCTTGTCTTCGGTATACTCATTTTTATCGATGATTATTTCAATTCTCTCTCTGTCGGAACAGTTATGCGGCCGATATGCGATAAAACAAAAGTATCACGGGCAAAACTGGCTTACATCCTCGATTCTACAGCCGCACCGGTATGCATCCTTGCACCGATATCCAGCTGGGTAGTTACCGTTATGTCCATTGTCCGGGATGCGCACGGATTCAACAAACTGGGAATGAGTGAATTCACCTTTTTTATCCGCGCAATTCCATACAATCTGTATGCAATTACGACGCTGCTTATGGTATTCAGCGTCATAATTTTCAGGAGAGATTTCGGACCGATGAAAGCTTCGGAAGATCTTGCACAGACGGGTGTTCTCTATAATGAAAAGAAATACGGCGCCGTTACTGGAAATGTACCGGAAGTGGAAATCTCCCGGGCAAAGCCATTCGACATGCTGTTTCCGATTATCGTACTGGTTGTAAGCGCAGTCGTATTTTTCCCTGTAACAACATGGCTCCATGCAATCGATAATAAAAATATACTGTCACTGGATCAGGCAGTCCGTTCCATGACTCTGGGAGCGGCTTTCAACAATACGGATTCATCTGTCGCACTTTGCTATGCGATAATACTGACGATATTTGCCACCTATGTTTATTATCTTGCGCGGAAACTGATGACACTACAGGAATCCGGAGAAGCGCTCAGAGACGGTATTAAAAGTATGGTACCAGCGCTTATTATCCTGACGATGGCCTGGTCAATCGGCACGATCATAAAATCACCACGCAGCGACGGAGGACTGGGGCTGGGACTCTATCTGTCAGAAGTCGTAAAAGCCGGCGGCTTTCCGCTTGGACTGCTTCCGGCAATTCTGTTTGTTCTGAGCGCAGTCATATCGTTTGCAACCGGAACAAGCTGGGGAACGTTCGGCATCATGATTCCTATTGCCATGCCTATCGTTACGGGACTTTCCGAAGCAAACGGTCTGTCACAGAATGCGCTTGTCAATATTACGATGATTTCGATAGCAGGGGTACTAAGCGGCGCTGTTTTCGGCGACCATTCCTCTCCGATCTCGGATACGACGATTCTTTCATCAACAGGTGCCAGCTGCCCGCACCTCGAACATGTTGCAACACAAATGCCTTACGCAGTCTTTGTCGCAACATGTTCGTTTGCAGGTTATCTCGTCGGAGGAATTTTTCAGAATCCCATTATCTGCTGGGCGGTTAACCTGTCAGTATTTACCGCAGGATTGATATTTCTGCCAAAACTGGTAAAACAGGCAACAACCACGCCGCAGGCAGCGGGGCATGTAGCGCTCTAAAAGTATTGCAGCCGGGATTTAATACCCTTCATATGCCTCAAGAGGCGGGGTATTAAACCCTCTGCACGAATCAAATCCGCACTACAAATAAGAACAGCATAAAACCCGGCAAAAATCACGGTCACTGGATCGTGATCCGCTTGCGGATCCTGTCTACAACGGTCAAAACAAGAG
>DCFS01000189.1 GCA_002319875.1 Treponema sp. UBA1798
TCTGACTTTTGAAAACGCCTCAATTCTATATAATAATTTCCTGCCTGCGACCGTTTTATTTCTATGATATATGTCAGTGGGAAATATCCGGTCTTAAGAACTTTCAGATTGTACTGGCCTGTGATAAGGTTACGGATAGTAAGTGGAGTGACTCCCTGGAATTCCCCGTTCAGATAAACAGACACCTTTTCAACGTTTGTCCGTATGATTACTGCTGTCTGATTTTCGCTGAGATCCTGTGTGGTTTCAGGTTTCAGAAACGGTATTCCGCTTTGTCCGAAGCAGGAAAAAGCGCACAAAAGACTGAGAAAACTACAGAGAAAAAATTCCCGGATAGATATCTTCATTTTTTTTCTTCAGGCAGAGTATACTATACCATCAGGTGATGAACAACAGATTGTGTTCCAGAAAGCTGAAATAGCTGTCTTTATTGATGATGATATGATCCAGAAGGGAAATACCCAGTATTTTCGAAGCCTGAATAAGGATTTTTGTAGTTTCAATGTCTTCATTTGACGGCTCGCAGTTACCTGACGGGTGGTTATGGCATACGATTATGGCAGCCGCATGTTCGGTAAGTGCTTCGCAGAATATTTCCCGGGGATGAACCAGAGTTTTGTTAACAGTCCCTACGGAAACTAAACGGATTTGTATGATTTCATGCGCACCGTTGAGCGTTGCACATAAAAAGTGTTCTTTTTTTTCTATAGAATAATGACGGATAAATGGGACCAGATCTTTGGGATGTTTAATTACAGCCTGCAGATGGTTTGTCCGTCTTCTTCCGAGTTCCATAGCAGCAGCTATGGCCAGAGCTTTCCCGTTCCCGATACCATTTATTTTTAAGAGCTGTGAGATAATCGTTTCTGTATTGGCACTGTCGAGTGCTTTGATGACTCTGTGTGAAAGCATTTCTACAGGCATGCGTCTGGTACCGCTGCCCAGTATAAGCATTACAAGCTCCTGGTCGCTTGGATAAATTAATCCTTTTTTCAGAACCTGTTCCCGTATATCGGGTTTATTGGTAATATCCATACTTTATACTATTGATGTAAATTACAGGAAATGACAATTTATCATAAAAAAATACAGATACGGTTTTAAATGCCGATACATACAATATGCCAGGACAAAAAAAAATTGCCATACTGCTTTTTATCTGTACCATTTTTGTATTCTTTTCCTGCCGGTCTGTCAGAATACCGGTTCCTGAAGAAACTGTTTCCCGGAAAATTGCAGCTATGGGAATAAAATCTCCCGAACAGCTGACTGATTTTTTTATGGATTCACGGCCTGATGCGGACAGAACTGTGGTTTTAAGGCTTGCCCGATACTATGTCGGAGAATGCTCTGATGAAGGCATCAATTCCGATATTGCTTTTGCCCAGATGTGTCTTGAAACAGGATTTCTCCGGTTTGGCAATCTCGTTACCGCTGATATGCATAACTATTGCGGACTTGGATCGATTGATACTGCTCACCCGGGTGAACGTTTTGAGACCGAAGAACTCGGGGTCCGCGCGCATGTCCAGCATCTGCAGGCCTACGGAATAAAAGACAAACCCCTCGTTCATCCGGCTGTTGACAGGCGTTACAAGTATGTCCAGCCGCGCGGGAAAGCTCCGACTGTTTTCCAGCTGTCCGGAACCTGGGCATCGGACAGACAATATGGCATAAAACTGGATACTCTGCTTTCACGGCTGGAAAAATTCTGATCAGGCGCCTATTCTTGTTCCCGTGAATTTTTTGTCGTCAAGTATATTCCTGATATTGGAGATATCATTCCCGGACGCACAGATAACGGTAAGTCCCAGCTCCTGGGCTTTTTTACTTGCAACAGGGTCAAACGGTGTATTTTTGCCTGGCGTCCAGTCATCTCCGATCATTTTACGGAAATCTTTCCAGGATATGGCGTCAAGCGGTTTCGCATCCGGATTCCGGCGGGGATCATCCGTATATACTTTTTCTATGTTTGAAAGGTTGACAACGGTGTCCGCATGGAAATGTTCTGCAAGAATCACTGCATCGTTGTCTGTTGAAAATCCGGGTTTCCATCCTGCGGCTACAAGGACGCGTCCCTGGAATTCTGCTATAGACAGCGGATCATAGACGACGTCCTGGGGGCAGAGTGTTCCGAGGATGGCTTTAAGGAGTTGTGCATTCAACCTTGTTGCCATGATCCCGATCCAGTCTGCATCCTTATTGTTTATTTGTTCTGCGGAGTTTGCTTCTGAAAGAATTTCCGCATAGGCCTGCTGGTACACGCGTGCAGGAGCTCCACCCCCGACTACGAGTATAAGCCGCCGGTCGCTGCCGGCTTCAAGCCATTCACGGATCATTACGGTAAATTTGTGTAGAAAATTTATATCCGGTTTGTCGGGGACGACAATAGAACCTCCGACAGAAAGTACTTTTGTTATCATACCTGTATTACTCCCTTCAGAAAATTATAGCATAACTGAAAAGATTGCAACAGCAATTAGTAGACACCTAAAATTGACGGATTACTCCAATAAGAACTGTATTTTTCCATTCCGACAGAAGCTTCTTCCCATATTGTCTGGAGTGCATAGCTGCGGGGGCGCTGGACTATTCTATTTGTCACAAGAGACGGCTTCAGACTGTCCCATCCGGTTGAAAACGCTATGTGCTGGGAATCAAGATTGCCGAAATAGAAATCTGCCGGATTACCAACGGGGCGGAATGGTTTGAATTCGAGGCCGGCTCCGAGAGCCGGATCGACCGGTACCCATCCGAAATTCTCCAGATAGAACTCACTCCACCAGTGATTTTTTGTTTTCAACTCTGCATCGACAAGAATGCCGCTTATGGGTTTTGACGGAATATTGACTGAACGCAGTAACGCCGTATAAAGAACTGCAAAATCATAGGCATCACCTTTCCGGCTTTCAATCATATCCGGTACGGAAATATCTCCTGTCCGTATTTTTGAAAGCAGTTGGTAATTGTGAAGCAGATAGTCATATATAAGTCTTGCCTGCCGGTAGGGATTCTGTTCTTTCTGGATTATTTCCGCAGCCAGCTTTTTGACTTTCGCGTTATCTGACGGAACACATGTATCAGCCTGTACGGATGTTGTATATAACAGCCTTTTTTTATCCTCGAACGGTTTTATCTGGTTTTCGTCGATCTGTGTTTCTATGGAATAGACTGCCACCATGAAATTCTGGCTGAAGCGCTTTTTTTTATCTTCCAACTCGCTGAAATCTGCCTGCTGAATAACGGTATGATGGTAATTCGCTAAAACCGGAGAAGGCGTACATTCTGTCATTTCTGCCTTCGGCTGTGATGCAGTGGTAACAGGGCGTGGAATATGCAGAGTCAGAGAACTGTTCCGTGCAGCTTTTGCATTCGAAATATCGGTGGTAATCTGTATAAGATAGGTTCTGCCTGAAGAAAAATTCTTCGTTCCGCATCCTGTATTTATCTGTATTTTCTGGAACGGGGAATTTCCTTTTTCCGTGTGTATATAGATATTCCCGGAAACTGCGCCGTCGGGTATGCGTACATGAATCTCGGTATCGCTCCAGTACTCATAATCATAGTCGTCCGTATTCGCAGCAATATAATTATTGAGAATACCTTTTATATCCGGTGTATCTCTGGATATGGGAATGTCAGTATTTGAAAGGCTGGTATGACTGGTCCTGAAAAAAACGTTTGAATTACCGCGGACATCGCCGAAGTTTGTTCCTGTCAATATAAGTACCTGTCCTGTTGAGACTGTATCGGCAGAAAGGGAAGTTATGATCGGAAATGAAGTACGCGGGTTTGGCGGAACGGCCACAGGAATGGCCGTCTGATTTACAAAGACTGCCGGTTTTGAACGTTTTCCTGAGGTATCAACGATAATAAGGCCGTTCTGTACATTCGGCGGCAGGACGATTTTGATTTCATTATTATTCCATGAAAGATAACTGCTCGAAGTAAGGCGTTCCCCTCCGATTTCTACAAAACTGGAATCTCTTGCAGAACCGAATTTTTTCCCTTTCAATGCGATAATATCGCCGGGAGAACCTGTCGGAGGATTGACGGAAATTATTTCAGGTGTCCTTTTTATATTGATGCTGACAAACGTCGAGGCAGAAATTACAGATACTCCGAAAATGATCCAGCATACAGCCCTGAAAAGAGGATATTTTCTGAAAAAATATTTGAATCGGGAGGAAAACGGGGTCACCGGTTTTGATTTTCCAGCCGTATCAACGGTATCTGTATATCCGGATTAAGAGGCATGGTACTCATATGAGGGAATGTTATCCGTATGGTATCCTGATCATTGAATTCCGGTCTGAAAATATCGATACATGTTAAAGCTTCGGATATATTTTTTTCATCCGTTTCCGGAGATGCACCGAAATTGGTAAACTGGGCTGTTAATACCGGCATATTGCCATTTTCTTTGTGTGACTTGCCTTTAAAAAGCGAAGTAAGGACTGTATGGGGAATATTGCCGTTGACGACTACTTTATTCTGCGTTATAGGTACAGGTTTCTGTCTTGAAACTGCAAGAAAACTGCCTGCAACCGGTGACTGCTTACCACTGCGTACCGGAATAACGATTGCAAGTATGGCAGCTGCAGCTGCAGCCGGTACCGTCCATTTTACAACCGGGAGGGGATGCATATGCCTGTCTGAAATGATCCTGCTGTACTTGAGCCGCGACTGGAGACGTTCAAAGCTCTGGTCGAGCATGTGACCGTCGAGGGTTACAGATTCAGCATCGGAAGTAAGCATTTTCCGGATACGCCGCATGCTTTCAAGTTCAGCCCGGCATTTGCTGCATTCCCGGATATGGGCTTCATACTCCCTGATATACTTCTCAGGAAGTTCATTATCGAGGTAAATGGAATGTATATCTTTATCAGGACAGGTAAACATCATCTTCTCCTAATAGTGTCATAAGTTTTTCACGTGCGCGAAATACACGGACCTTAACATTTCCTTCTGTAATTCCAAGAACTTTACCGATTTCCTTGTAGTTCAGTTCCCCGTACTCACGCAGAACGAGAACTTCTTTCAGATGCGGCGGTAATTTATTCAGAGCTGCCTGCGCTGTTTTTACCGATTCCGATTTAAGAAGATCTGTTTCACCGGAGGTAACAGTACGGTGGTCTTCGTACAATGCTCTTTCGTATGCCCTGCGTTCCCGCTGTTTTCTCTTTACATAATTCAGCGACGCATTTTTGACTACCCTGATAAGCCAGTATTTTGCATCGTTGACGCTTGGAAATACCAGCGCTTTTTCATTGGCCTTTATAAGGGAGTCATGTACAAGATCTTCTGCCGCTTCTTCATCGTTTACAATGCGATAGGATATCTTATACAATACCTGCATCGTTGCGTTATATATCGTTTTGAAATCAGCTGAATCGGCTGCATGTAGCTGATGCCCGGTTCCGGTCTGAACCTCTTCCGTATCATTAAACACAAAAGCTCCCAAAAGTTACAAAAAACTTTTTATCCGCGTTTCCAGACAGGCCCATCCGGAGTATCAGTGATAATAATGCCTCCGGCTGCCAGATCGTTACGGATTTGATCAGCTTTTGCAAAATCCTTCATTTTTTTAGCCTCGGTACGCTCTGCTACGAGTCTGTCGACCGCCTGAGCTTCAAGATCACCGGCATGGTCATTCAGTACAGCCGCCGGTTCGGCAGCATTTACCGCATCTGCTTCTTCATCGAGGCGCAGGGCGAGAACATTATCCATCGAGCGGGCTAAGGCAAGTGCCGTTTCTGGGGAAAACCGGTTGTCCCGTATAGCTGTCTGAAGCTGACTCAATGCCTGCGGTGTAGACAGATCGTTTTCCAGTGCCGATTTAAAGCTGTCAAGATATACTTTTGCTTCCGGCGTAACCGTGGACAGGCCAGTTTCCTTCCCTTTTGCCTGGAGCTTAAGTTTTGCAATCCGCTGGGTAAGAACCCTCCGGGAATTTTTTGCAGAGTCCATTGCATTCCATGAAAACATTACCTGGCTGCGATAATGCGCTCCAAGCAGAAAATAGCGGTAATCAAGCGCATCATACCCTTTGTCGATCAGCGACTGGAGCGTGAGGAAATTACCTGCTGATTTCGACATTTTACCTGCGGCCTCTTCGTTCCCGGAGTTTTTATCTTTCGCAATAACGAGAAACTCGTTATGCAGCCAGTAATTTACCCATTTATGTCCCGTTGCCCCTTCCGATTGTGCGATTTCATTTGTATGATGAACAGGGATATGATCTATACCGCCGGTATGGATATCGAAATGATCCCCCAGGTACTTCATACTCATGGCTGAACATTCAATGTGCCATCCGGGATATCCACGGCCCCAGGGGCTGTCCCAAACCAGTGCCTGATTTTCGAATTTTGATTTGGTAAACCACAATACGAAGTCATACGGATTACGTTTGTTTTTGTCGACCCCCACCCGTGCGCCGGCTTTGAGATCGTCAAGATTGAGGTTTGCAAGTTTCCCATAGTCCGGGTACGTTGAAACATCATAATACAGATTGCCTCCTGACATATAGGTATGTCCGTTGGCTTCTATACGTCTGATAAGCTGAATCATGTCTTCGATATGCTCTGTTGCCTTGCAGACGATGTCAGGATGGCGGATATTCAGTCTGTCAATATCATTGAAAAAAGCATCGGTATAAAATTGGGCTACTTCCATGACAGATTCATGTTTTTCCCGTGCAGATTTAAGCATTTTGTCTTCTCCGGCATCGTTATCTCCGGAAAGATGACCTATATCTGTGATATTCATTACATGTTTTTTTGTATATCCGAGCCATGTAAGCGTACGGTCGAGGATATCCAGAAAAACATAGGCCCTGAGGTTTCCGATATGCGCATAATTGTATACAGTCGGACCACAGCCGTAAAATCCTGCATATCCCTCCTGAATCGGATGAAAATCCTGCAATTCGCGGCCCATAGTATTAAATAATCGCAACCCCATAGTATCATTCCTCCCGGATATACCCGGTCCTCTCGAAATAAATCCAAAATTCCAGTATACTCAGCTTATTGTGTATACTCTACGGGAAATAGCTGAAAATTTCAAGACAGACGGTGATTTTAAAGGGACCGTGCTTTGTGATGAACCGATGATACTGCATACAACATTCCGGGTAGGAGGACCTGCTCCTCTGTTTATTGAACCGGCAGACATACCGTCTCTTGAAAGGGTTTTGAATGTTTTTCAAAAGGAAAGTATCCCCTGGTTCATACTTGGCGGCGGAAGTAATGTCGTTGTTTCCGATGCCGGTTTCGATGGGGCTGTTATTTCAACGTGTGGACTGAAAGGAATACAGAATCCGGAACGTGAAGCAGCTGTCGGTGCGGATAACACGCAGACATGCATCAAATGCGGTGCCGGTGTCCCGATGGCAGCTCTTGTCAGCTATTGTACAGGGCAGGTATTTTCCGGTCTGGAGCCGTTTGCCGGATTACCGGGTACGGCGGGTGGTGCTGTTTATATGAATGCCCGCTGTTTCGGTCGTTCTGTCAGTGATATACTTGAATCCGTTATGTATGTTGATCCCGGGGTTCCCGGAGTGAAAACGTATCAGTTTAATGTTTCTGACTGGGATTATAAAAAATCTCCGTTCCAGTGTACTGACCGTATAGTTGTTTCCGTGTCTTTCCGTGTAATCAGGCTGGATCCGGTTGAAAAGAGCAAGCAGGTTATGCTTTGCGCCGGTTATGTAGCAGAGCGTAATGAAAAAGGCCATTTTCGTTATCCGTCTGCCGGCAGCGTCTTTAAAAATAACCGGGCATTCGGGAAACCGACAGGGAAAATCATAGACGAGGCAGGTTTATGCGGTACAAAAATCGGCGGTGCACAGATTGCTCCCTGGCATGGAAATATTATTATAAATGTGAACAACGCAACACAGGCTGACATACGCCGGCTTG
>DCFS01000173.1 GCA_002319875.1 Treponema sp. UBA1798
CTCATGAGGCATCTGCCGGAATAGGCTATACACATGGCCCCGTGGCAAAACGCTTCAAGTTCCATATCGGGAACAGCATCTTTTATCTGCCGTATTTCGTCGAGCGATGTTTCACGGCCTAATACAATGCGTTTAAAGCCCATACTGCGGTACATACGGACTGCATTGCTGTTTACGCAGTTTGCCTGTGTACTGAGATGGAGCGCCGCATCGGGGAATTCTTTCTGCAGTATCGGAACGATGCCTATATCCTGCACAATAAACGAATCTATGGGATATTGCCGGAAATAATCCATGCTGTTCAGAAACTGCTCTATATCGCTGTTGTGGAATGTTATATTCAGCGCACAGAACAGCCGCTTCCCGGGGAATTGTTTTTTTAATATACATATTTTTTTGTATTCGTCTTCATAAAAGTTGTCCGCTTTTATTCGAAGTGAAAAACGTTTAAGCCCGATATAGACAGCATCAGCTCCGTACGTATATGCGTAATATAATTTTTCGATATTACCTGCCGGTGCTACCAGCTCCATTGTTTTCTTCCTTATGCATCAGCATTGATACCATATTCCGTTTCCGGTTTATATGAAGCTCCTCTGTCTTCAGGTTCAAGCCGGCGGGCAGTAACAAGATTCCCTATTTTTTCAAGAGCAAGATGAGACTCAGGCAGATATTCGTCGGCCATCTGGAACATGAAAATCATATCAGGCCATATATCAAGGGTACAGGCAACCCCGGCATCTTCAAGTTTTTTCGTAAAATTCCTTGCATCTTTTAACAGTATTTCTTTTTCTCCTATCTGAATATATACGGGAGGAAAGTCCACGAGCGATTCTGCCGTCGCAAAGACAGGGGAAATAAAAGGGTTTGTCAAATTCGAAGCGTAGGTATAAATTTCACTGCTCCTGCGCAGACTGTCACCGGACATTACTTCGTCGCAGTTTTTTTTATCAATAATAACAGAAGAATCAGATGCAAAATTAAGCCAGGGCGACATAAGAATTACCTGTTTTATTGATTTGCGGTATTTTCCGCGAAGATTTAACAGAAATGCCAGCGCCTGAGATGCTCCGGATCCATCTGCCGCAATAATGATTTCAGGATCAGATGCCTCCTGGTCTCGGCCCCTGTCAAGTGAACATGCTATCTGTTCTTCGGTATACATCGAGCGGAACACTGTCTGAATGTCTTCTATTGCCGCAGGAAAAGGATGCGCAGGCGCCAGCCTGATTTCAGGGACGACCGTTCTGCTTGAAGTTATATTTGCAAGCGCAGCACAGAAAGGCCGCCATGAAGAGCGCGAGCCTCCTATGAAACTGCCTCCGTGAATATACAGAAGAACTCTTCTGGAAGAGTAT
Organism: Treponema sp. UBA1798; assembly: GCA_002319875.1. GTDB lineage: Bacteria > Spirochaetota > Spirochaetia > Treponematales > Treponemataceae > Treponema_D. The sequence goes on from DCFS01000173.1 coordinate 1,359, forward strand.
AATTGAGGTATCAGTATGTCGCATACAATGCCGCCGTACAGGTATTCTGAACACTCAACACGGTTTGGTAATATGGGACTGGAAAAGGTTTCTTCGATTTTTGCCCGAAAAGAATCTGTTTCAGATTTTGACGTGAAGACAAGTTGTTTTAGTATTTTTACAGCCGCCTTCCGATTACAGGACAATCTCATGGTATGAGTATAGCAAAAAAAAAGGGGTTCCGCTATACTTCTTGCATTATGCCGATAAAAATACAATCAGACCTGCCTGCCCGCAGGATACTTGAAAATGAGAATATTTTTGTAATGACAGAAATGCGGGCAACGGCACAAGATATACGTCCGCTTAAAATCGCTATCGTCAACCTTATGCCGACTAAAATCGCGACGGAAACGCAGCTGCTGCGTCTTCTTGGGAATACTCCGTTGCAGGTGGAAATCTCGCTTGTCAGAATGGAACAGCATATTTCAAAAAATACGGGTGAGGACCACCTTGAAAAGTTTTATATCGGTTCTGAAGAATTGTTTGACCGGCGTTTTGATGGTATGATAATTACCGGTGCGCCGGTGGAGCAGTTACCGTATGAGCAGGTTGACTACTGGAACGAACTTTGTGCCATTATGGATTATGCAAGAGAAAAGGTTTTTTGTTCACTCTATATCTGCTGGGGTGCGCAGGCCGGGTTATATCATCTTTATGGAATCCCGAAGCATCTTCTTGATAAAAAACTGTTCGGTGTTTTCCAGAATAAACGGATAATGCCCTCGGACCCGCTTCTCCGGGGATTTGACGATATATTTCCCATTCCGCAGTCACGCCATACAACAATTGATCGGTCAAATATCATGGAACATCCTGAACTGGCTGTTCTTGCACAATCAGATGAATCCGGTGTTTCGATCATAAAATCAAATGATAACCGCAGCGTTTTTATTACGGGGCATCTGGAATATGATACGAATACACTTTCGGATGAATACTGGAGGGACAAAAACAAAGGACTCCCGATAAATGTTCCGGAAAATTATTTCCCCGGGGATAACCCTGAAAAACTCCCTGTTTCGGTATGGCGGAGTACGGCACACCTTTTTTACAGCAACTGGCTCAATTATTACGTATACCAGGAAACGCCATATACATTTGTATAAGGCGGAAACTTACTCAGCTGCGCCCCTGTATAAGACGTAATTGTCCGGAGAGGTCACGAAAGGCCGTTACCTCCCGGAATCCGGCTGCTTTCATGAGAAGCAAGGCCTTTTCGGCATTATATTCGCCGGTTTCACAGAGGAATAACCCTCCCGCCCCAAGATGTTCCCATGCCTGCAGTATGAGCCTGCGGATTACCGCAAGCCCGTCTTTTGACAGTGGATCTCCCGCATCTCCGTCGAGTGCCAGCCGGGGTTCTTTCCGCCCGTCTTCAAGCAGTTCTGTAACCTCCGCAGCAGGGATATAAGGCGGATTTGAAAGAATAAGATCGTATTTTTCTTCCGTGCCGGTACTATTTAAGAGATCTCCCTGCAGAAACCGGATACCTTGCATAGCGTCCTGTCCAAGCAGTCGCTCAGCATTCTGTTTTGCAACGGCAAGTGCTTCCGGGCTGATGTCCGTCAACGTTACCGTTCTATATCCTGCGTTCCCGGAAGCTTTATTCAGCAGTTCATGCAGCACGGAAACCGCGATACAACCGCTTCCGGTGCATACGTCGATCATTCTGTACATAAAATCTTGCGCATAGTCCGCCGTATCCGGTATTCTGCTGTGTATTTCTTTGAGCGCGTGTTCAACGAGCAGTTCCGTATCAGGCTTCGGGATAAGGACATCAGGTGTTACCAGAAAATCAAGTCCGTAAAATTCTTTGTGTCCGGTGATATATGCAACTGGTAAGCCGGTTGCCCTCCGGGCTATATCGCAGTTAAACCGATGCCACTGTTCAAGAGAAAGCTCCATTTCCCTGTGAGCCATGAGATATGTACGTGTTTTTTTGAGAATGTTTTCCAGAATACAATCGACATCGAGAGCCGGTGTAGGGGATCTGGAAAGTCGTATAATTCCTGATTTTCTGACAGTCTGGATATCCGTAAGGTACCTTCGTTCAGTATGTCCGTAATGCGCTGTCTTTAAGATCGCCAGCCATGCAAAAAATGTTCCCGGATTATTTCTTTTCCAGTTCCGAAACGTCTGCTTTCAGTTGTTCTTCCTTTGCATACACGTTGAGCGCATCAAGCATTTCATCCATAAAACCCAGCATAAACTGGTCAAGTTTATATATCGTAAGATTAATCCGATGGTCAGTAACCCGGTTCTGTGGAAAATTATAGGTACGTATCCGTTCACTGCGGTCTCCGGATCCTACCATCGACTTTCGTGCCGCATCGCGTTCAGTACGTTTTTTTGTTTCTTCGAGATCGAAAAGCCGCGCCCGTAAAACTCTGAATGCTTTCGCCTTGTTTTTAATCTGGCTTTTTTCATCCTGCTGTATGACGACGATACCGGTCGGTATATGGGTAAGCCGGACTGCAGAATCTGTTGTATTGACACACTGTCCGCCGGGTCCACCCGCGCGCATAACATCAACACGTACGTCTTCGGGACGTATTACTATTTCAGTTTCTTCTGCTTCAGGTAAAACCGCTACTGTTACCGTACTTGTATGAATCCGCCCCTGTGCTTCGGTCGTGGGTACCCGCTGTACTCTGTGTACACCGCTTTCCCAGCGTAATGCCCCATAGACGAATTTCCCGCTGATGGAAAAAGATATTTCCTTATATCCGCCTACTTCGGTTGGACTTGAATTCATAACTTCATATTTCCAGTTTTTACGTTCTGCAAGACGGGTATACATATTAAAAAGATCAAGCACAAACAGAGAAGCTTCGTCACCGCCGACACCGCTGCGGATTTCAATGATAATATTTTTTTCATCAAGCGGATCCGGCGGTATAAGCTTTACTTTTATCTCTTCTTCAAGCTGCGGTAAACGTTCTTCAAATTCCCGGAGTTCTTCCCTTGCCATTTCCTTCATGTCATGATCTTCTTCATTGGTAACCATGTCGCGGTCATCAGTTATTCCCTGAAGGACTTTTTTGTATTCGTCATAAAGAGTCATGAGTTCAGACAGATGTCCATGTTCCCGCATCGTATCTTTATATTTTTGAGGATCCTTTACCAGGTTTGGATCAATGATAAGTTTGTCAAGTTCTGCATACCGGGACGCACAGTCGTCCAGTTTTTTCTGTAAATCCATGGAGAGGAATATATACTATATAGTATAAAATTTCAATGAACGTTTTCGATCTGTTCAGGAACCACTGAATAAGAATCCCTCCGTTATCCGTACAGCAGTCTGACGATTACCTATTTTTTCCGGTATGATAAACGGTAAATAAATCGGGGCTGCATGTTCTGCTGAATTTATTTTCCGATTATAGTATACTATATATACTATGCAAAAAAGAATACCCGTAATTATCGATTGTGATCCTGGTCATGATGATGCAATTGCGTTGATTATGGCCTGCTGCGCAAAAAATCTTGAAGTTCTTGCTGTTACTACGGTATGTGGTAATCAAACCGTGGACAAGACAACACTGAATGCCCTGAAAATACTGAGTTTTCTTGGAATGAAAAATATACCTGTTGCCAGAGGTTCGGAAAAGCCTCTGGTACGACCGCTTGTTGTAGCTTCTGATGTCCACGGTGCAAGCGGGCTGGGCGGAGTGCTCCTTCCCGATCCGCAGATCAGGTTGCAGAAAGAAAATGCGGTGGAACTGATAAGAAGAATACTTGTACAGGCAAAAGATCCCGTGACAATGGTTTGTACGGCGCCCCTTACAAATATGGCAATTTTTCTTGCTGCTTTTCCGGAGCTTAAAGTAAAGATCAGGGAAATATGTCTGATGGGAGGGGGTCTGGATCATGGTAACAGAACTGCCGCCGCAGAATTCAATATATACGTTGATCCGGAGGCAGCGGACATTGTATTTTCCAGCGGTATCCCGATTGTAATGTGCGGGCTTGATATGACTGAAAAAGCGCTTATGTATATGGATGAAATAGAGAAATTTTCTCAGCAGCCGGGAAAAATAACAGCGCTTGCCGTCGATATTTTCAGATTCTACGCAGATTATTACAGGCAGGAAGGGTTCAACGGGATAGCGCTTCATGATCCTGCTGTAATAGCATATTTGATGCGTCCTGATCTTTTTACGACGGAAGAGATGTATATACAGGTAGAAACTCAGGGAAAGCTGACAACAGGTATGACATTTGTCGACCGGCGCATCTGCCCTGATAAACCTGCACCTAATGTAAAAGTCTGCACAAAAGTTGACAGAACAGCTTTCGTCAATCTGGTGGAGGAATGCTGTCTGTCATATGAAAACGGTACGCTGATATAATCTCCGGCGCTCCCCGTTCAGGCCTGCGGTTTTGTATCAACCATTACTTTTTCTATTTCCCCGATATACATCGTATGGAAATCGTCTTTGCGGTAGTTCTGTTCCAGAATTTTTTTATCCTTAAAACAAAACGGATCAAGAACCTGCGCGTACAGTTTACGGCAGATTAATACGGCTCTTGCCTGTGCAAACCAGGGGGTGCCGTTAAGATGTTCCACCTTCAGTTTAGTAGCAGCCACTTTGTCCCCTTCCCGTCCTGAGTGTGAACCGCAGTAATCAAGGACGCTTTTATATTTTTCACTGAAAACATTCAGAGAAAAAGTATCGCCTGCGTCAAGGAATTCTTTCGTATATCTTGCAGGGCGGATATAGATTGTGACGACAGGTCTGTTCCATATTATTCCTGTTCCGCCCCA
>DCFS01000022.1:0-1657 GCA_002319875.1 Treponema sp. UBA1798
ACCATAACGCATTATGCAGAATTTCCGCAGCATGGCTTTTTGCGAATTTACGGTATATCATGTCGGTACAGACCGTCCGTATGATTTCCGTATCCTGCTTCCGCGTTGCCGGCGGAAGACCGGACAGGAGGTGTTCCGGGATTTCGAACTGTTCCGCGGGAATGCCTTTGGCATAAGCCTCCATAAACACGTGCGCGATTGTACCGAAATCGTTGTAACCGAAGGCATAATTCCCGTTTTTTCTGAGTGTCCTCACGACGATATCGTTCAATTCGGGATAATCCGCTGCGGTTTTTTCTTCTGTTTCCTTTTCCTTCAGTTCAAGACTGCTCGGCGTAATCCGCAAGGTCGGTACTTTTTCTGTCGTAAGCGTGGATGCGCTGGTGAAAAGAGCGGATGCCCTGCTGATGAATGCTTCTTCGTCCTGTGCTGCAGCTTTGCGGAAAACAGTCTGCCTGGTGAGCGGCTCAATCGCAGTGAAATCAAAAGGTGCCCGTTCTGTAAATACCGTACCGTATTTGCCTTTTTCAGCCATTTCCATTGCGGTATCCTGATAGTACGCGGCAATAACGGTTTCAAGAACTGACCGCGACGCGGTTTCCGAGGGCGGCTGTTTCCACGAACCGGTGACATACACTTCCTTTTCAGCCCTCGTAACGGCAACGTAAATAAGACGTTTATATTCCGCTTCCGCCTTTTTGTCCGATACTTCTTTTTGCTCCATGAAAAAATAATTTTCAGAACCTTTTCCCGTGTTCAGGCAAACGCCGTAACTGTCGCTGAAGAATACGGTATTTCTGTTTATTTCTTTCCGGGGATTTTCCGTACATCCGTATATGAAGACGACAGGGAATTGAAGTCCCTTACTTTTGTGTATTGTCATTATTCTGACAGCTTCTTTCTGTTCGACAGGATACGACACGTTTTTCGTATCGATTTCGGAATCGTCTCCCATAAAAGAGCCCGTTTTTTTTGCGCCGAGTTCGTCGATGAACCAGGCAATGCTTTTCCCTTCCGTATCAGTTTTTCTTGCAAGTTCAAACAGAAGATCGTACTGCTCTGCGTAGAGCGCTGCTGCCGGGTTTTTTAGCGTTTCATACTGATAACCGCAGTCATACCACAGCCGGTTCAACGTTTCTGTCAGAGGATGACCGAGTGCGAACGCAGCGATTGATTCATACAGCTGCCTGCCGGCACGGTATTTCGCAAATTCTACTGTTGAAAGTAGCCGTCCGATTTTTTCATCGCTTATGTCTCTGAATGGTATGGAGGGGACATCATCCGGCAGATCCGCGGCGAGCGTCAGAATTGTTTCTGCAGAATGTTCGCTCAGACCTGAAAAGGGAGAGCACAGAAATACCGCGAATGCATTTCTGTCCGACGGATACACGCAGAGACGGAGCAGTGCGTAGATATCATTGACCGGAGCTTCTTCGAAGATATCTGCATGCTGATCGACTGCGTAGGAAATGCCTTCTCTGCCCAGATACCTGGCAAGAAACCGCCGGTCGGTACGCGTCCGGTCAAGAATGACGATGTCTTTTGCGGTATACGTTCCCTTATCAATAAGAGAGCGTATTTTATGAGCGATAAAAAAGGCAAGCCGGTCTTTTACCGGTGCTTTTTCATCTTCAGGAAGCGACGTGTCGGATGTGTT
>DCFS01000022.1:2044-9183 GCA_002319875.1 Treponema sp. UBA1798
TCTTCACGGAAAATATACGAATCCGCATCGGGGTGCGAACTATCATTCCCCGGTGAAAAACCGCCGAAGAGCTGATTAAAGGTACTGAGCAAAGCCGTACTGGACCGGTAATTGTACGACATGTATTTTCTGCAGGATGTACTGCCTGACTCACGGAGATCAGCTTCAAGTTGATTGAAAACAGAAACATCGGCACCGCGGAACTGGTAAATCGACTGTTTTTCATCACCGACAAAGAACAGTTTATCCGGCTCAAGGCTGTGCTTCAGGGAAACCTCATCCCGGGTAAAAACGTCTTTCCTTTCGGCAAGAAGGAAGAGGAGATCCCTGTTTTTAGCATTGTTATCCTGAAACTCGTCAATCATGAGTTTCCGGTATGCATTCTTTTCCTGTGTCCGGATGTCTTTCTGTTCCCTGAGCATTTTCAACGTTAGTTCCGTAACATCGCTGAATGAAAGCTGTCCTGTAACGCGTTTCGATGTATTGACAAGCCCCAGAAATTCATCAAGCAGTTCATGAATACGCCGGATGACCGGATACTGGATTATATAGTCAGCGAGCGAAAGAACCTGTTTTCCTGTTCCGTCTTTCAGCGATTTGCCGACGAGCGCCCGCAGTCCTGCCGTATACCCCTTCAGATTCTGTGAAAACCGGAACATTCCGAGCCATGACGCATACAATGCGGTTCTGTGCTGGATATCAGGATCCGTAACATCATCCGCTGTCAGTTTATACGGTTCCTGTATATGGTCCAGTGCATTTTTTACGGCAACACAGTACGGTTTGCCCCTGTCTGCTGCCGGAATGTTTTCATATTCATCGGTAACGGCCTGTATGATATCGGAAATGCCGCCGCTTCCGGAGACGAGCGTATTCCAGTCTGATGCTATTCTGATCCGCTGTTTTTCGAGTGCTGCCATAAAAAAGTCTGCCCGGTCTGCAAGACTTGTATGCCTGAGCACGGTATAGGCGAAAAGCCTGTCTGCCGTGTCCTGGAGTCTGCCCGAATCAGAAACCGCCAGAATTGCCGGATCGTTTCTGTATTTCAGAACGAATGGCAGTGCGAGACTTCTGACCGTATGTTCGCATTCCGCACTGCCGGTAGAAAAATCGGGACGTATACCGTATCGTCCTGCGCACTGGCGGACAAGGTGCGAACAGTAGGAATCGAGCGTCTGGATGTGCGTCCGGGAAAAATCGCCCACAGCTTTTCGTGCGAGGTCCCGTTTTTCAGGAGGTACCTGACTGTTCTCTGCAAAAAATACGAGAGTCCGGTAAATGCGGTCGTACATTTCTGCCGCAGCCTTGTCAGTAAACGTAAGCGTTAGTATCTTTTCTGCTTCGATTTTTTCCGACATGACCAGCCAGGCAAAACGGGTTGCCAGGACCTGGGTTTTCCCTGAACCTGCCCCTGCAGCAGCGATTGTATTTTCCCTGCTGCAGCAGACTGCTCTCTGCTGATCGTCCGGACTCCGGGGAAGAAGGTCAATATAAGAATCGTCGTCAGCCATCAGGTTCTATCCTCCTTGAAAGTGCTGACTGAATCACTTCTGTCCGATTCCTCCCGGGAACCGATACTCCGCCCTGAAACGGTATATGTCGTACGGCATACAGGTTTGAACTTACAGGGGTAGCAGTCTTCGTAGCTTTTGACTTTATCGGTAGGAAAAGACATAGCACTTACCTTCTGTGTAAACTGTGCCGCATATTCCCTGAATGTCCTGACCGTTGTCTCTGAAAATCCCCGTGGTGTCATCCAGTCTTTTTTTGCATCAGACCGTACAATGTAGTGTGTTTTACGGTCATTTATTGTAAAGAAAAGTGCATTGTCGATATCCGCTGTGCTTTCTGCTGCGTTCAGCTTCCAGAGCGTGAGATACATGGGTATCTGGAAGTCAGCCAGTTCACCCTTTCCGGAAACATAGCAGTCGGCCGCAGCCGGTGCCGCAGAAGATTTATAGTCTACGAGACTGAGAATGCTGCCGTCAGGACTACAGAGAATACAATCGATTTTACCGCTGTACATCCATGAATCAGTCTTTTCTTTCCCGTTGAACCATCCTTCCGCTGCCGTTATCTGGTATCCGCCGAATTCATTGCAGAAGGAGCGGAGGAAGGCAATGATTGAGTCTCTGAAATTCTGTTTCTGCGAGTTGAGAACAGTCATTACAAGCGGACTTGCGGAAAATCCGAAATCAGGATCGTTTACAGCCTCTGTTACGATAGAATCGATTTCATCTCTGATAGTTCCTTCCTGTTCAAGCATTCCGCTGTTCCTGTCAAGACATGGAAGCGGCGTTCCCGATTTCATACGTGCCTTCATAAACAGTTCCAGTATTTTATGGTTTATGTTTCCGGCATCATATGGCTGCATAAGCGTTGTATCGAGGCTGTCTTCTTCGAGATCGAGGACTTTACTGAATATCCAGCGCCGGGGGCAGGGGAAAAAGTTTTTCATATCGGTCTGCGTAATATGGATCATATCCATTGAGGGGGGGATGGTATTGCTTCCCCTGTCGGTATACAGTATTTTTTTTATCTTGTCCTGTAGCGGTGTACTGACGGCATACAGAGGTCTGGGATCCGTCCGGTGTGCCTGCATCCATCGCTCAAACCCTGATTTCTGGAGAGCGGTAACCATATCGGGAATTACCGCTGACTCCTGATTTTTATTGATCAGGAATGTTTTTACGCGGGTAATGAAATCATGCTGTTCCAGAGCATAGAGTGTAAAACCTCCGGCGGAAGGAAATGGTTCTGCTGTTCCTGATTCTTCCGCTTTGACAAGATAACTGTGCGGGATGGAAAAACCATTCAGCGTTTCTTCCGATGCGGAAAATACAGCCCCTGATTTTGCATAAAGCCTGATAAAAGCTGCCGATACCGTATCCTGAAATGTTAGTCCCAGTTCTTTCCGTTTGTCTTCCCTTAAAAAAGATAACGGCCGGTACGGAACCGTAAGCGATTCCTGACTTGCATCGATGACAAACTGATATTCATAGCAGGCACAGGCAGTGAGCCGATAAGGAAAAATTGAAACACCTCCGCTTTCGGACTGTGGTACATATTTTTTACCGTTCAATTCATTTACAAAAAAACGGTACGGATCAGGTACCCGGATATTTACCGGCTCCAGATATTTTTTTTCTATATCGATCAGTTCGTCGAGTTCGGAAATACAGCGCCCGAGAACAAGATCCGCTTCATTTGAAAAATTCATTTCATCGAGAAATTCCGAACGGAAGGCAAACCACCTGTTCCGTATTTCTGCAAATGTATGGGATGTACATAGCTTCCTGATACTGTCACGGAGTTTTCTGTACTTCCGGTTAAGAAGTGCGTATCGCGTTTCTCCGGCCGCATGCAGTTCGGAAAGGCTCTTTTCCCATGTATCGACGGATACGCCGTTATCTTCATAACCGCACAGACATTTCTTTTCGCAGCCTTCCCGGACGAGAGCTTCGTTTTCCGTTGCCCCCTGCCACGGGACATATCCGTCAAGAAGGAGGGCCCTTACGCTTTCATAGGAAAAATTGCCGGTAACACAGTCAAGTATTTCCCGGAAAATACGTCCCGCGCTGTTTGCCGTCAGCGGTGTACCCGAACGCAGTATACAGGGAATACCGTATAAATCGAGTTCCCTTGTTATATACGGACTGTATGTGTCGATATCAGGAATATTGACCGTAATATCCGTCCATTTTACACCTTCGTCGTGCAGCTTTCTGATATACAGTGCAGTACGGCGCAGCTCGGTACGGGAATTTGAAAAAAAAGCTGTCACAGGATGCTGTCCCTGCCCCGGCTCCGGCGGCAACATTACCGGAATGACTGCAGGATCTGCAAACAGTTTTTCTTTATAATCTTCAAAGTCTTCCAGCGTTTCCGGATAGAAAATAATATACCGCTTTCCCTGACTGTCGAGGACGGCATCCTCCCATGCAGGTTCGAATAAGGCATTTTCATCAAGGTATGTTCTGTATCTGTCATAAAGCATCAGATAGTCGCCGTTTTCTGCATCATCATCGGCGGTTTTGCGGTACGAGATCCATATATCGTATTTTTTTTTCCAGCTGTACAGTGAAGGCAGAATTTTTGCGATCCAGTCAGCGAATGAAGCAGATGTCTGCGCATATCCGGGACTTATAAGCGCATTAAAAAGCGGTACGCCGGCAGCCGCTTTTTCGGTATTTTCCGCAAGAAGCCTGACGGCAAAAAGTTTCCTGAGCAGAGCCGGTATACTCGTTTTTCCTTCCAGAGAGGCTGTGACTGCGGTAGATTTGAACTTGTCCCAGGCTGTAAACCGCTCAGAAGGAACTGCTGTTGTACCTGAGATTTCCGGATGAGTCACCGTCCATTCCGACCATGTTTCTGCCGCCTTATCAGTCGGAAAGACAAAAACGGTAGCATCATCATTGAGATATGCGCTGATAATCTGCGGTATCTGCGAAGGTTCATATGGTTTCGGCTGCAATCTTTTTTCCTTATCAGAGGTTTTTTTATTATACTACTATTCGGGAAAGCTGGAAACATGCTATAATCCGTTAATTTCAACATAGAGGTATGATTCATGAAGACACATGAGATTCTCGGTCCTGCCGACCGGCCGCCGCTGGTGCGATGGATTCCTTTGAGTTTCCAGCACGTATTTGCAATGTTCGGCGCAACCGTTCTTGTTCCGTTACTGACGGGCTTGAGCACGTCCACGGCACTATTTACAGCGGGAACAGGAACGCTGCTGTATATTGCCATTACCGGTGCAAAAGTCCCCGCTTTCCTGGGGTCGTCGTTTGCATTTATACCGGCGCTTATTGCGATCAGCCAGGACTACGGACTTCCGTATGCGATGGGCGGTGCAATGTGCGCCGGTTTTTTTTACTGTATCGTTGCAGCAATTATAAAAGTTGCCGGTAAGGACTGGATAGACGAAGCTCTGCCGCCTGTTGTTATCGGTTCTGTTATCATCGTTATCGGTTTAAACCTTGCACCTACTGCCATAAAGGAAGCCATGTATATCGGTTCGTCCGGTGCTGCACAGGACTATTCGCTTGTATATCTGAGCATCGCGTTTGTTACGCTTGGAATTGCCGTTATTGCGACGATTTTCCTGAAGGGTTTTTTCAATACGATTTCCATCCTGATCGGACTGATCGGAGGATACCTGTTTGCGCTCATTATGGGGCAGTTTTTTCCTGCCTATCATATTATCGATTTTTCCATCGTAAAACAGGCGAAATGGATAGGCCTGCCATTTCTGCAGATTGACGGTTCGGGACAGTACTACTGGCTGGCGCCGCGGTTTAATCTTGTAGCTGTCCTTACATTCGTAATCGTTTCCCTTGCGACAATCTGCGAACATCTGGGGGATACGCTGGTAACTTCTAAAGTGGTCGGGTATGATTTTTATAAGGATCCGGGACTCCACCGCACGCTTACCGGCGACGGTCTTGCCACATCGTGGGCAGCGTTGTGGGGCGGCCCGCCGAACACAACGTATGGTGAGAACATCGGTGTCATGGCGATTACGAAGGTGTACAGCGTATGGGTTATCGGCGGTGCTGCTGTTATCGCTACCGTACTTTCATTCTGTCAGAAATTCGGTGCAATGATTCGTACCATACCCGGCCCTGTACTCGGTGGTATTTCGATGCTCCTCTACGGACTTATTGCCTCGAGCGGCTTGCGGACAATCGTTGAAAGCGGTGTGGATTATACAGACAAACGGAATCTGACAATTTCATCGGTTATTCTTGTAGTCGGTATCGGCGGCGGTATACTGCAGTTTAATCTTGGCCGCGAATTCAAGTTCAGCCTCGGCGGTGTCGCTTTTGCAACGGTCATCGGCATTTTCCTTAATATCATAATTCCCCGTCAAAATAAAAAGATCGGGGAAAAATAATTTGCCAATTTCAGTATTACATGTTATTATTCATGCATAAATCACCATTTCCGGCAAATACGGATAGAGTGTAGAAAATATATTTACGGAGGTCAGCTATGGACAAGTATGAATGCAGTGTATGTGGTTATGTATATGATCCGGCAAAAGGCGATCCGGACGGTGGCATTGCTCCCGGAACAAAATTTGAAGATATTCCTGATGACTGGGTATGCCCTATCTGTGGTGCAGGTAAGGATGCTTTCAACAAACAGTAAAAAGCAGATATACCGGAGGCGTTTTCAAAAGTCAGACGAGTTTTGAAAACACTACGGTAATGTATCCGCAGAAAATTTACAAATCGTTAAAATACAGGGATTTGTAAATTTTCTGCAAAAGCTGATTTCGAAAGTAACAGACTTTTGAAATCAGCTCTACTATGTATCCGTGCAGAGGGTTTACTATCCCGCCCCCGGGGTATATAAAGGGCATTAAATCCCGCTGCTTTCGGCGGGGTTTATGATTACAGCGTTATCCAGTATCTTTCGAGCTTTATTTTTCTGTCGGGTTCAAATACGGACGATTCGTATTTTCCTCCGTTTGCCAGAATGGTTTTCCGGCTTGCCTCGTTACTGTCTTTGCATGTTATCAGTATTTTCTTTATATCCATTTTTTTACATAGAGCAAGACTGTCATGCAGCATAGTTTTTGCATAACCTTTTCTCCGTTCCGAAGGGCGTATCGAATATCCTATATTTCCGCCGTACATCTGCAGATATTCATTACAATAGTGTCTGATTTGCAGCATTCCGACCAGCCGGTTATCCGCTTTCCTTATATATAACAATTGTGTTGCAGGTACCAGATTTTCCGGCACCGTTTCTTTTGATTCCATTTTCTTTACCTGATCCAGCCAATCCTCCGGGCTTTCCGTATGCACCAAAGGACCACAGCCGTCCATTGAACTTCCCGTATCAAGAAATTCCTGGCGGTACGCCATAATCTGTTCCGCATATTCTGCTGAAGGTTTTATCAGATACAAAATTTCCATACCGTAATCCTACCGCTTCGTTCATATTTTTTCAATCAGCATACCACTTGCAGCTTTCTGCCGGATAGTGTATAGTAGTCCAGTCTTTACGGAACGTAGCGCAGCTGGTAGCGCGTCTGGTTTGGGACCAGAATGTCGCAGGTTCAAATCCTGTCGTTCCGAATTTTATTCGTGCAGAGAGTTTTATACCCCGGCCCTTGGCCGTATGAG
>DCFS01000022.1:9441-9642 GCA_002319875.1 Treponema sp. UBA1798
TTAAATCCCGACTGCGATACCTTTATAGAACTCCATACCCCGTGTTTGCGGCGGGATTGATGATTTTGGTGTCTTATAAAGAAAAGTATTAGCGGCCTGACAATTGTGACCTTTTGTGTGACCATTCTGACATGAGGTACTCATAAGCGTATACAGTTTTACCGCGAAAAACAAAATCAGGCAGAATAGTTTATTATTACA
>DCFS01000022.1:9901-10241 GCA_002319875.1 Treponema sp. UBA1798
GGTCCGGGATCCTGATACTGGAGAACGGCAATCTGCTGTATCCACAGGAAAGACAACAGAAGCTGAAGCATATGCTTACTGTGAGAAACTCTTAAAATCTGGACAGCTCGCGTCCGGAGAAATAAAAAAACATATGCCTGTACTCTTTGAATGGTCAGAATCTTATCATTGGTGGCAGTGGACAGATACTGGACCTGGTTTCCGTCCGGTTTGTTATCATAACCAGCGTTATCCGGAGGCCGTCCGCCTTACGCACCGTTTTTCCGGTTCTGGTCCTGCTGTCCTTTCTTGTTTTTGTGAATTTCTATATTACCTTCAAAATCGTACGGCTTGAAACACT
>DCFS01000022.1:10484-10666 GCA_002319875.1 Treponema sp. UBA1798
AAAATCGTACGGCTTGAAACACTGTACAGAATATATCGGAGTATCAGAGGAGAATATGTATTCATCCAAAAGAAGACAAAGAATATAGGAAGAGAGGCTTAGTCGAAGGAATGAAAAAGCTTGGCCTTAGTATTGAATAAGAAGACGTAGAACGAGAGCTTCAACCTGATAATTCCTTTTGT
>DCFS01000219.1:0-31223 GCA_002319875.1 Treponema sp. UBA1798
GGAAGCAGCGGGGTATATTGTTCTCTAAAGGTATCGCAGTCGGGATTTAGTACCCTTCATACGCCCCAAGGGGCGGGGTATTAAACCCTCCGCACGAATAAATCAATACTTCCTAAAACGGGGACGGACAGGTAAATTCCATTCGTGCGCCGGTAACAGGGTGAATAAAAGACAGGTACTGTGCGTGAAGCATGAGACGTTCACCGGTACCGCACTTCCCGTACAAAGAATCTCCTACTATCGGCAGGCCGAATCCGTGCATATCTGACGAAGCAAGCCTAAGCTGATGTGTACGCCCTGTATGGGGCGTAAAAAGGATGCGCGTCACTTTACGGTTTTTTCCGTCACTGCCGCGGTACCATTTGTAACCAAGTTTTTCCCACGCGGTAATTTCAATTTTACCGTTTACTTCATCATAAATCTGATGCGGACGGTTCGGCCAGTCAAGCGCAAACTTCAATTCCATAACGCCTTCTGTTACACCATGAGGCGGTACCGCCAGACCATGCGCATGTTCAAGAGTTCCATCAAGCAGTGCGACATACTGTTTCTGCACTTGTCCTTTTTCAAACTGCATTGAAAGAGACCGCTGCGCTTCTGCTGTAAATGCCAGTACCATAAGCCCCGACGTTTCCATGTCCAGACGATGAGCAGACGGCTGCTCTATTGTAACCGGATAGAGGCGCTTCATCCGATTAACAACGCAGTCCTGTTTTTCAGGTCCCCTTCCGGGAACAGACAACAAACCGGACTGCTTATTAACAACAAGTATATTTTCATCGCGGTACACAACAGTCAGGCCGAGCATTGCCGGAAGAATAATACCGCACCGTTCATCACACGGCGGATATGACGTCCCGCACATTCTGCTGTCTGACGAACGCCCGTAATAAATTTCATCCATGCTTACCGGAAGAAGCCCCCTGGAAAAGGCGTGATCAAGGAGTTTGGGCGCACAGCAGTCTCCGGTACCTGTCGGGGGAAGTTTTTCACACCGGCTCTGAAACACGTTTGCAGCGCATATTTCACGAAGAGAGCGCACGGAACCGTCTATACAATGAAAATAATACAGTGCATGAACTGCGCGCAGCGATTCGTCAGTTAACGCTGCCCGCTCGCCTGAAATACGACGCCTGTCGCTTTCCGGCGCTGCTCTGAGTTCCGCTGTCAGTTCGTGAATGCGCCTGTCGTTCGGCAGAAGTGCCAGTGCAATTTTATCCGCGCATACAACAGGCGGAACCCATATGAAACCGGAGATGCAGCCCTCTATAACAAGACTGTTCCCGGAAACTGTATACAGTACAACTTCATTGCCGCATTTGCCGGCACATACAAGCACACCGATCATGACGCCGTGCCCGTCACGCTCTTCACTGGGGGCTGACACCTGCGTCAGGTGCAGAGCACCAGTCTGTAAGTGTGAAACGATCAGCCGGCAGTAAGAATGCGCCTGCTCTGTCGGAAACGGCGGAAACATGCACAGACCGCTATCTGCGGATCTCTACAGAACCGTCTTCTTCAGCAATAAAGACAACAGGCCTGTTCCTGGTAAAAAAACCATCTTCTACGACACCGACAATGTCATCTATTTCAGCTTCCATTTCTGCCGGATTCACCGGAACATCCCACAAACAATCCAGTATCTGATTACCGTTATCAGTAATAACGGGTCCGCATTTTCGCACTCCTTCGCGCAGCGTACATTTGGCACCAAGCCGTTCAAGAGCATGCGTGACAGGGATGCGGGCATCGCCGATTATTTCAACGGGAAGCGCAAATTTTGTTCCCATATGCGGTACAGCTTTCGTTGAGTCAGCTACAATAACGAGCTGTTTTGCGTTATATTCAACGATTTTCTCACGCAGCAGAGCAGCGCCGCCGCCCTTTATAAGATTGCAGTCCGGATCAACTTCATCAGCACCGTCGATTGCAAGATCAAGAGATCCTCCGATGATGCGGTCATTAAGGGAATACACCGGGATACCCAGATCCTGGCAGGCATTCGCAGTCTGAAAACTTGTTACAACAGCTTTTACATCTGCAAGAGTGTTGTCCCTTATATAATCAGCAACACGTGATACAGCAGGCATTGCCGTTGACCCTGTTCCAAGACCGATCTTCATTCCACTGAATATTTTTCCCTCTTTTACGAGCGTATCAACAGCCGTACGCGCTGCCAGTATTTTCTGTTCATTTTGCGTCAGAGCTTTCATAATCTACCCCGGTAAAAATTTTAAATTGTTTATATCCCTGATATTTCAGCATCTTCATGCCGTTACAGACTTTGCAGCCAGCTTCCGCAGCCCGCATCATAACCGGCGTTATTTCAGGCACGTAAATAACATCAAACAACATTTCATTGCCGTGAAACTGGTAGAAATAAACGGGATCATTGTCTTTATTAGAACTCGACGTTGCATTCATTCCTATCGACGTCGTCTGAATGATAATCTCTGAATACTGTTCCAATTCACCGGCAGATTCAATATTCAGCGGTGCATATTCAAAACCGTATCTGTCAGCAAGCAGCTTGGCATGAGTCAGCGTTCTGTTAAAAATACAGGCACGCGCTCCAAGCTGCTTTATAACATACGCCACAGCTTTTGCCGCACCTCCGGCGCCGAGTATTGCAACCCTGCGGTGACGGAGCTTATCCGTTCCCAGAAATTCGACAAGCGCAGTTTTAAATCCGTATGCGTCCGTATTGTATCCGGCCCAGCCGCTGTTCCTGCGCACGATCGTATTGCTTGCCCCTATTTCGCCTGCTTCCTGATCAAGCTCTGCAAGCTCTGAAAGCACGGCTTCCTTGTGCGGAACAGTGACTGCAAGCCCCTGTATACCAACCTGCCGCGAAAACTCAATTACGTCGCTCATAGATGGAGAACGGACAGGAACTAATACTGCATTGATTTTTTTTGCCGTATACCCGCTGTTGTGGATCTCAGGACTCGAAGTCTTAACAAGCGGCCAGCCGGTGATCCCGTACAAAGTAGTCTGTTCATTCAATTCGCGGAAGCGGTACACATTCGTAAGCGTAACAGGATCAAGGTGGCCGACAGAAGAAAGATTCGCGCTGGTTTCTTCCGGAGACGTATAGGTTAAATATGAGTTAAGTTTGTAGGAAAGAATTCTCGATACCTGTCCGAGCGGCCCCATAGCACACAGAATATGATCATATTCCGTCATTGATTCCGCTTCCTTGAACAAATTGGTCACATCTGCGAGCGTTTCGGGCATAAAAGCGATCTTAGGAATCTCATATCCCGTCTTGCGCATCTCATCGCAAAGAGCCCTGAGACTGGTGATCGGCTTTTCCACATCGTGACAGCTTCTGATAATACGCACGCCGAACGCAAGGGCTGCATCCTGCAGGCTCGGAATATGATAATCCGCTTCAAAATCGACATACGCAAAATTCTTCGCCGGGTTCTGGTCGGCAAATGCAAGCGCGCGGCCGAACAGCATCGTACGTGATATTTCACCGCTGGTAAATATACCGCCGTCAATTTTACGCCGTATAGTAAGCACACACGGGACATTAACCATAGAGGGAAAACGGCGCACGTACAACTGCTCATCCTCTGTAAGAAAATCAACCCTGAGTTCTGCCAGATCAATATACTGCCAGTATTTTCTTACAAGTGCTGCGTCCTCTTCAAGAGTTTTGCCGGTAAGCGTCAGACAAATCAGCGGCTGTTTCATCACGTTCTTCTCCAGTAGTTATCGTACTGTAATCTTTTTATGTTCTTTATCAACGACAAAAAGTACAAGCTCAGTACCTGCAGGTACTGCATACGGTATCGTTATTTTACCACCCGGATGAGAGAACGTTACCAGTGTATACGGATCCCCTTCCTCCGGAACAGCAGTCAGCTTTACCGCTACCGGATAAGGATATGCTGTAAGTGTATCTTCAAAAATACCGTACACATTTCCGTTTACCGGTTTTGACGGCATTGCAAATTCTGCGGTCACATGCGTATAGTTCTGAACAAGTTCTTCTGTAAATTTTTGTTCGCTTACTACTGTTCCCGGTTTTTCAGCACCGGTTGCTTCATGAGATGTGAAATCGAATGTAAGCTTCGTACGTGATATCTGCTGGAGTACGTCGTTCACGGTACTGCCGATAATGTCCGGCACGCGGGTATTTTCAAAATTCGGTCCGCGGCTGACAATAAAATGCACTGTAACCGGATTTGAAATACCAGTTCCCTCCGGAGGGTCCTGCTCAATAATAGTACCGGCGGCAGATGCGTCCGCTTTGTACGCGGGAGACGCAACGATAATAAGAGGCCGTACAGAACCGGCAAAAAGAGTCTGTAGTTTCAGACGCACGTCGTCAAGATTCTGTCCAACATAGTTTTCAACATGGTCAATGACAACACCGCGGCTTACAACAAGAGAAACCCGGCTGTATCCCTTTCTGATTGCTCCGCCTGACGGAGACTGTTCAAGTATCTTTCCTTCATCACCGGGCGTATCAGAATAGCGGAGCTGAATTTTCGGATATAATTCTTTTGCCTGCATTTCGATAAGTGCTGACGGAAGATCCTTTCCCACAACATCAGGGACCATAACTTTCTCAGGACCTTTTACATTTATAGAAAAAACTACAAGGCAGGCAAGCATCATAACAAAAATGGCCGCTATTACAGTAAAAACAAGCAGTTTACCGTTTGCCTGTATAGCTGCAAGCATCGAATGATAATCAACTTTTGGTACTCTTAGATTGCGTATATACCCGGGGATTTCTTTTATTTTATCTTTTAGCTGTGACAGTTTCATACATTCCTCAAAAAGCTGAGATTTTCTTCAAATAGTATCATTTTACCAATATATAATCCAGTAATCCGGACTTCTGCAGATGTCTGTTAGTTCCGCAAGAGGTTTTTCCAGTACCGTGCTGATTCAGAGTTTCAGACCGGCAATTACAAAACTTGTCAGACTTTTGCAGTTGCCGGTCTTATATCATTTACGGTTTTAACCGCGGCTCCAGCTCAACCAGTTTTTCAATTACCAGCCGGCATTCATCTTCGCTGCTATATATAATCTGTAAATTTGTACGTTTTCTGGTAACAAGCTCAAGAACACCGGAATCGTGAAGGGACTGCTTGCTTTTAGGCAGCGCCAGAAACGGGATTCCGAATATATCGGCGAACGGCAGGAACTGACCTTCTGCAACAAGACCGTTTGTATAGACTCCTGAACATTTTGCAGTCATTACTTCACGTACTGCCATTTCAGTTCCAAGCAGACCGATTGCACACATAACGCAATTAACAAATATACCCATATCCCTGAACAGCACAAGCAGAATAAGCAGCGGACAGCATACAAGAACGACGACTGCAAATTTGAGCATACGCGGTTTCACAGGGAGTTCCCGCTCACCGGCCTTTTTAAGCAGAGCTGCCTTTCTAAGCGGCAGTGTTGCTGTAAGCAGTGTATATACACCAAGTGAAACGGCAACAATAATAACCGTAACAATATTCATCTAGGTACTCCTATTATCTAGTTTTTATGTTTTTCCAGCCAGCATTCCAGAGTCTTTCGTGCACTGCTGAAGGCCAGGGGGATCTTATCTATATCGCTCTCATGTCCAACATGAACTGATTCAAAATCGAGCACCTCAGACTTCTGTCCGTGAAGCATCCGTATAAGCGACGCGACATTCATGATTCCGCCGGGAAGCTCTGCCACAAAAAAAGAATCACACGTCTTATACATAAAACTCTTGTACTCATACGTATTAGGAAAACTGCATAAATATGACAAAACTGCAGGTTCAAAACCTGTTTCCTCCATACACTCGCGTACAGCAGCGTGTTCCAGACTTTCATCAGGATCAACAAATCCGCCGGGAAATGCAAGATATCCTCTGCGCGGATCTTTTGCGCGCCTTTCAAAAAGAATATCCCCGTTCCTGTCGGCAATAACAACCCCGACAGCGGCAGCTACGTTATTATATAAATCAAATCCGCAGTCCGGACACACCCATTTGCGGTTATCGATATTGGCAATTCTGCTGCTTCCGCACACCGGGCATAATTTAAAATCATTCTGTAAACTCATGAAAAACACCTTTCGGTGAGCGCATCTGCAAGCGCTTCCGACCTTTTTATCGTCTGCATGACCATGGGTACGAACAGAGGCAGTATTGCCCTTATTCTGCCGCCGATACCCTTTGCCTTTCCAAGCCCTCCCCTGATAAGCTGCGTCTTAATAATAGACGAAGCTTCATCAAGAAGAAGCGGTATAAAGCGGAATATAATCTCTACGACTACAATCACATACCGAACAGGAACGTGAACAAACTCAAGCGGCCTCAATAGTACAGAAAGGCCGTCCACTACGTCGTATTCAGGCGTGGTGTACGTAAATGAAACGATGATTGCAACAGCAGATTCGGTATGAATGAGCGTTGTAAGACAAAGTATCAGCTTTGAAGGAGTTACCATAAAATATTTGTATGGAACAAAAACAGGCTCCCCGGGAACAATGGGATAGAAAATCATTTGAAAGATACAGAAAAAAACAAGGAGCGGAATTACTTTGATAAGAGAGCCAAGCAGCCGCTTTCCCGGATACTTTGCAAGAGCTGCATATATAAGCGATACTCCGAATAACAGAGCGCACAAATACAAAGGGCGCACGGCAAGCGCCGTACTAAAAAGGACTGAAAAAACCAGAAACTTAACAACGGGCTTCATACCGGCAATGAAACCGGTATTTTTCTCTGATGCATTTATCCCTGCCGCATTTTCCCTCAGCATGGCAAGTAACTTCACCCCTTCAAGCGGCTGCTGAACAGTTTCGGGAATTTGTGCACCCGGTACAGTCCCGTCTGTGTCCCGCAAAACCTGTCCGTTTAGTAATACTATCTCGCGGTCGGCAGAATCAGCCTCATCACGGCGGTGTGTGCTGAACATCACGGTACGGCCTTCCTGAGCAAGCGACCGCAGAAGATTCATCACGGTAAGACGGGAAGGACCGTCAAGCCCCGCAGTCGGTTCGTCAAAGAGCAGCACCGGAGAATCAAGCGCAATTATTCCGGCTACAGACAACCGCCGTTTTTCTCCGCCGGAAAGATTGAACGTACGTCGGTCAGCATACGATGCAAAAGGAATACCGGCTGCATCCATCGCCTGTCTGACGCATGTTATAAGTCTTTTGCCGGACACACCGCGGTTCCGGGGACCAAAAGCAACGTCGTCAGCGGCGAACTGTTCAAAGAGCGCAGCCTCGCTGTTCTGCTGGCAAAGTGCCGGACGGACTTCACAATTGACTGCCCCTGATTCGGGAACAAGAAGCCCGGCTGCAATTTCAAGCAGTGTAGATTTACCGCTGCCCGATACGCCGGTAAGGGCTGTAAGCGTACCTTTCCGCAAAGAAAAATCGATTCCGTTAAGAACGGTACCGTTACCGTATGAAAAACGAATATCAGTCAGAGCAAGCGCTGTTTCAGCAGAAGATCTGACACTTCTGCCGGATTTTACAATTTCACCGCCTGTTATAAGCCTGCACAACGGTAAATCAGTAAAGAATAATTTTCTACTTCCGTTAAAAGCAATCTCTCCGTCTTTCATGAGGATAACATCATTAGTCTGCCGGACAGCGTCGACATCATGCGTAATATGAACGACTGTATTGCCCTTTGATACCCAGTATGAAAGGAAACGGAATATCTCGCTGCGGGATTCAGGATCAAGCATTGCAACTGCTTCATCAAGAATAAGCACGTCCGGCTGCATTGCAATAATTCCTGCAATTGCTTCTTTCTGCGTCTGGCCAAGAGACAACGCCATTGAAGGTGAAGAAGCTTTGCTGAGCAAGCCTGTTATGTTAAGGCATTCAATAGTACGCAGTTCAACTTCATCTTTGCCAAGGCCAAGATTCTGCGGACCAAATCCTATATCGCGTGAAACAACACCGCAGATTATCTGATCCTTAGGCGACTGAAAGACAAGCGCCGCACGCGTTCCTGCCGCCAGAATGACTGAACCTTCGTCAGGTTCCAGAAGACCGCTCAATATGCGTGCAAGCGTACTTTTTCCGCTGCCGTTAAGCCCTACAACCGCAGTATAAGACCCCGCATCCAGCGAAAAACTGACGTTTTTTACGGCAGGAACTTCGCGCTGCGGATAGGTGTAGGTAAGACGGCTCACGGAAAGTATCTTCATCACACGTATCATACAAGATAAGGAAGAAAATTCCAATAATAGGGGATTCAATCTTGACAACACAAGAATTTTAGGATTACTGTTATATCATGTCAAACATAGCAATTATTTATTACTCGCTGGAAGGAAATGTTGATTATATTGCAAAACTGCTGGCCCACAAAATTGATGCTGACCTGATCCGGCTTGAGCCGGTCAAAGAATACCCGAAAAAAAGCTTCTGTAAATTTATTACCTGCCGAAGAGATGCTCTCTTCAGCGTACGGCCTGCGCTGAAGAACGCCTTTCCCGATCTGAATCAGTTTTCTACTATAATAATAGGTACTCCGGTATGGGCCGGTAAACCATGTGCACCGATAAACACTTTCCTGCACAATGCAAAAATCAACGGAAAGCGTATTGCGCTTTTTGCCTGCTGCGCAGGTGAATCGACGGAAAAATGTTTCAGCACTATGAAATCTCTACTTACGGGAAATACGATCATCACATGCGATACGTTTATCAGTCCTATCAGAAATCAGGGAGACACTGTTTCAAGAAAAGCAGACATGATAGCGTCAAAAATATGACCCCTGGCAGTTTCCCGGAAATACGTTCGTAAGATACTTGAGCGCAGTATCAACAAGACTGTATACAGTATCGGGAGAAGCAGGTTTCAGGTCGGACATATGATAACGCGGAAAAAAGCGGGTAATATGAAGCGGGATATTCTTGTCGACAGAAGCGGTCCATTGAGCAAGCTGCCGCATTTCTTCACAGCTGTCATTCATTTCCGGAACAATAAGCGTAGTAAGTTCCACATGACAACTTTTCGAGCATACCTTAATTGCATTCTTCACAGTTTCCAGATCACCATCAAGATACCGGTACCAGCTGTCCGTAAATCCCTTTAAATCAATGTTCATCGCGTCGGTATACGGAAGGATTTCCTCAAGTACCGGAATACTCACGCTGCCGTTTGTTACAACGACGTTTTTCATTCCTTTTTCATGCACAAGCTTTGCTGTATCGCGCACATATTCCCAGCACACAAGCGGTTCGTTATACGTGTATGCCACACCAATGTTTCCGCGTCCTATAAGCGACTGAGCACGTGCGGCAAGTTCTTCGGGCGGCATATATTCCGTCTGAATTTCCGGCCCGGACTGCGAAATTTCTGCATTCTGGCAGAACGGACAATGAAGATTACATCCATAGCTCCCGGCGGAAAGTATCATACTTCCCGGGTAAAACATTTTAAGAGGCTTTTTTTCTATAGGATCAAGCGCAAGCGCTGTAAGCTGCCCATAATTAAGCGGAATTATTTTCCCATCTTGATTACGGCGCGCCCGGCATTGTCCGGTCTGACCTTTTGAAAGCCGGCAGTGATGAAAACAGGTACTGCAGCTCACAGTGTCCGAAAAATCAGACGCAGCCGCTCCGGTGGTACCGCTCATGTATCCTTGTGATTCGTTACTTTCGCGTCTTTGAGATTATATAACTCGTCGTCATCCATCTTCTGTTTTTTTTCTACCTGCTCTTTGATTATTTCGGCAGAAAGCAGGCCTCCAAGCGTTGCAAGCACGCCCACAATAAAACCTTTCCCAAATCCCATAGCGCACCTCCTGAATTACTATTTATCCTGTTCACGGCTGGTATTCCGTTCCCAGAACACGCCGTCCGTATATCCCTGAATTTCTCTATTACTATCTGCACATGCAAGACGTTTTTCTGCAAGCAGACAATATTCTGTATTCATCTCCACACCACAGTAATTTCTGCCCAGCTTTTTTGCCGTAACAGACGTCGTACCGGATCCAAGAAACGGGTCAAAAACGAGTGCACCCGGCTTGGAGCTTGCAAGTATCAGTTTTGCAATAAGCTTTTCCGGTTTCTGCGTCGGATGATCAGTATTCTCGCTCATAGACCAGTAAGGCACTGTTATATCGTCCCAGAAGTTTGACGCACTTGTAAGACGAAATTTCCCGTCATCAGTCTCTTCCCAGTCCTTTGGTATTCCGTTCTGGCGGTACGGAGCTATTACACGCCGCTTCTGCTTTACGGCATCCGCATTAAAGTAATATTCGGAACCGGCGGTGGCGAACCATATATCTTCGCAGCAGTTCTTCCAGTTTGAAAGGGCACCGCGGCCTTTTTCCCGCTGCCATGTAATACGGTTTCTGACCGTTAAATACTTTTGAGCGACAGAATACAGCGCCGCCGTACATTTCCAGTCGCCGCAAATATACAGGCTCGCATCTTTTTTCAGCAGCCTGATAACGCGCGGAAACCACGACTCAAGATATTCCTGGTATGAATCATCTCCCCGTGCAGCGAATTTAGTACCGCCAAAATCTTTTGACAGATTATACGGCGGATCAAGTATCATAAGATCAACGCATTCCGGCGGAAAGAAATCTATCACATCAAACAGATTACAATTATACGTTTTATTTATAATATCTTCCCCGCGCAGAGCGCCGGATGCTGTACAAAGGCGTGGAGCATACAAAAAACTATCCTTTTCAGAGAGGACGATAGTATGATTTCTTGGTGAACGTGTTTTTTCCATAAGGATCTCAATAATGACGTACTACTTCAAATCGTTCAAGCTCTGGATTCTCGGATCTGGCTATACCGCCTTTTCTACAGGCAATATTTATCTGCTCATCAACAGTGTTTACTGTCTCAAGAGCAGGCAGCAGTAGTCCGCGGCGGGACCCTTTTGTTACGATAACACCGTACTTTTTCACATCAAGCTGAGCGGGAGAGCTGATCTTTTCCGCAGGACCAAGGACGTCGACACTGTACACAAGAGAATCAAGTTCTTCCGGTTCAACTTCGGGAAAACGGGGATCCTGAGTGGACGAGCTTACCGCATTATTGATTATTTCTTCTGCAAGAGAGCCGCACGTTGCGGAAATCGTTCCGATACAGCCGCGCAGGTTTCCGTCTTCTTTGATTGAAACGAACGCACCTGCGCGCCGGTGAAGCAGTTCCGGTGAAAGCTGCCAGCCGTGAAAATTATTGTCATCACAGACAACATAACCACCAGCAATTTTGGGCATCTTTCGTGTCCGTACATATATTTCCACTGCAGCACGTGCAAGAGCAACAAATTCATCTTCTCTCGATTTTTGTTCATTCATACCGGTCCGCTCCAATAAATCATACTGCTCAAGAAAATCACGTCTTTCGTCGATTCCGTCCGGAATGTAGGTACAAACTCCATACCCCACACCGAACGGTCCTTCATATGAAAGTCTCTCAACTTTTACAGCAGTGCAGTCAAGCGCGCCTGCCATGATAATAAACGAACGGTGCCCGCATTCAGCTGCATTCTCACAAAAATCAGGTTCAAAAGACAAAAGTTTACCGAACTGACCGGTACCCATTGCGTCCATTATGCGTTCGTCGTATACCGGGCCATTCTGACGGAATCCATACGGACCGTCCTCCTTCAGCACGTGCGACAAATCTCCGCTGGCAACAAACACAGTACGTCTGCCGGTTTTTTCTACGGCGCGGTTGATGCATTCGCCGAGTATGTAATGTTTTTTGTACGACTGTCCCGACAAACCTATGCGCACAATTTTGTATTCATTATTAATGAACTGATTAATAAAATAAAGCGGTACCATCGTCGCGTGGTCAAGTTTTCGTTCTTTAGCACCGTCGGTACCGGCCGCAAGATTCAATGCATTGGCTTCAACGCATATTGCGCTCACAAGCCATTCGTCATATTCAGCATGGAACCGCAGTTGCGGTGCGCCGAATTGGCTGAAATCTCCCTCTGCGGACACCCCTGGTGAAATATGGAAGTAGTCAGAATACAACGTCGCATGGGGAGAGGTAATAATAATAGTTTCAGGTTTCAGCTCTGCAATTTCCTGCGCAACTTTTTTATATGCTGCTACAGTCGCAGAAATTTTATTCTCTTCACCGCAGCCAACCTCATGAATGATAAGCGGCGGATGAGGAACCATGAATGCACCGACTATAGACAATTCACGCCTCCCCGGAACAAATTATTATTTTGAGTCATGTCTTTTCATTGCAAGAAACGCTTTTCGCTCTGCGATTCCATCCATTATGTGCTGTTTTACAAGACCAAGCGATTCCCGGTAACTGCTGCTGGAAAGCCGCGGAAAACGCAGGACAAATCGTTCTTCGTTCGGACGGTGCTCGTTGAAAAGATCAATCCGCTGAAGCATTCCCATGCTGAATTTATCCTTTTCAACGGAAGCACGTTCCTTTATAGAGGCAAACATCTCCGCCAAACTCGTACAGCGGAACCATGATTCGCCTGAATACCGTTCAACAAGCGATTCACTGAACTCCTTCAGTTTTGCCATCGTTGTACTGAAGTCAACAAGTTTATGAATAGTTATGATGATGTCAATAAAAAAAATAACAGCAAGTCCGGTTGACAGATACACGGTGACGGTATCATTCAACTTGAAAACAAAGTGGTCAACCACCGGCTGGGCAAAATGAACGGCAACTATTCCCATTATGCCGAACAGTACTGAATTAAGCAGGCAAACCCTGCCCTTTATATTAAATTTGTGATCGGAATAATCCCACCACTTCATATTAAACATCTTTTCCAGTTCCCAGCTTGTAATGTATTCAACAACCGAACAAAGTACCATAGTGCTTACAAACAGCGTGGCCCATGATGATTTAACTTCATCGGGAAGGAGCATAACAACAAGCCCGCCGCATCCATAGATAGGGCAGAGAGGTCCGTGCAAAAAACCTCTATTTACAAATTTATGCTCATAAAAAATACCTACGTACAATACTTCACAGCACCAGCCTATAAAGCTATAGAGAAGAAAAATAAGAAAAAGACGACTCAGCGGTATCAGTTCAATCGATGAACCTGCGTTTGTAAAGAAACCACTCATGCTATAAATCTACTCTTTTTTCCGGTAGTTGGCAATAAATATACACGGAAACGCACAAGAAGAGTGGCATCATCCCCTGCGCACGAAGAAAATTTACTCTATGCTAATATTAAAAAAAAAGGAAACATGCTATAATCTCTTTATGCCATACAGTATTGAATTTCAAATTTCGGGACTTGTTGTTGTTGCAGTTTTGTGTATCGTGTTTTTCTCAAAACCCCGCTGGAAATCGTTGCAGAATTCGATTTTCAGAGTACTACTGCCGTTCACAGCTTTTGAGCTTATCATGGACATTGCCAGCGTTATTACAATAGCGGAACGGAATACTATTCCGGAATGGTTAAATACGATATTTGCAAAGGGATATATCATTATGATGCTTATCTGGATCACCGGGATCGTCATATATATTTTTTCCAATTTCATCTATAATGATATTTCAAAGAAAAAACTTACGCTTATAAAAGCCTCCTGCCTGTGCGTGATCATTCCGGCAACAGCAGGTTGTATCGTAACAATTCTAACACCATTAAAATATGCCAACTACGGCAGGGAAATCTATTCGTACGGGATTCCTTCAACATGCACCTACATTTTTTCAGTATACTGCGTTATTATTTCAATAATCGGCTGGCTGATGAATTTCCGGCATCTCACATTTAAGCGCAGAGTTCCTATGTTTTCATTCACCATTATGGAAGGATGCGTTGCTCTGATTCAGATGCATTTTAAGAACCTGCTGGTTATAGGTTTTGGCACCGCTGTCTGCATTCTTCTCATGTATATGACGATGGAAAATCCGGACACGGACATGATTGCAAAACTCAACGAAGCGAACAGGCGTATTAACAATTTGCTGCTGAATATTCTTCCTGCATCTATCGTTGCGGAGCTCAAAGAAAAACCAAGCACGTTCACCGAAAAATACGACAACGTTACTGTCGCATTCATGGACATTGTTGATTTTACAAAAATGTCGTCCATAATCGGAGCTGAACGGCTTGTTAATATTCTTAATTCTTTGTTTTCGGAATTCGATACGCTTCTTGACAGCTATCGGATCGAAAAGATAAAGACTATCGGCGACGCCTACATGGTCGCATCAGGTCTGCCGGAACGGTATGAAAACAACTGCGAAGAAATGATCAAATTCCTTATTCAGGCACAGCGTACCATAACAGATTTCAATGAACGCCATAATACCACCCTCAGAATGCGGATCGGCGTGAACTGCGGACCTGTTGTAGCAGGTGTCATAGGCAGAAAAAAATTTATCTACGATCTGTGGGGCAGTACGGTTAACTTTGCGTCACGAATGGAAAGTTCCGGCGTTCCTGACTGTATCCAGGTATCACAGGACGTGTATGATCTTATGAAGGATACATATAAGTTCGAGTGCCGCCAGTCGGTAGACGTAAAAAGCTTCGGTTCCTGTCCGTGTTATTTGCTTGAAACCGGCAGAAAAATATAAAAACTGAGCTGCTGTCAAAAGTACCGGTTTTTTAAAATGACAAAGAGTGCTTGAATATAAGCCTTCAATCGCGCACAATAAGACATGCCTTTCCGTGTCCTTATTATGCGCCTGTCGCAGTTCCGCGATGTTGTAAAATCAACTACTCACCAGTTTCTTTACGGTGAATGTGCCGGTGTTATTGACGACAATTGTATAGATTTCGTATTTCTTCCGCCTGAAAACTCCCGGCACAGGCAGAATATGCTCGCAGGAATACGTTCTCATGCTCCGGCATCTGAGTTTGACCTGATCCTTGTCTCGAACAGCTATGCAGTGGAACTTATTAATCTTCCATACATGCTTAAACTTGCAGGCATTCCCTACAGTTCTGACGAACGGCGTACAAAAAATACAAAACCTCTCATCATACTGGGCGGGTCAAACGCATTGTCCAGTCAGGGTATTCTGTTCAGTGAGGACAACGCTCTCGTCGATGCAGTTTATTTCGGCGAAGGTGAACAGAACGTCAGCGCAATAGTAAAGGCAATTTCTGAGGTATCCGAAGACAAAAGGCGGGAGACACTCTCCGGACTGCAGAATAAAATCACCGGTCTGAGGGTTTTTGGCGCACCTTCCCGAATTATTAAAAAAGCAATCTTTTCAGGAACAAACGTTGAAATGCTTGCAAATGCCAGACAGGCTTTGTTTGACTCAGGAGAAGCAGGCACGGCACGTCTTATGATTTCATACGACTGCCCGTCGTTCTGCTCATTCTGTTTTGAAGGGTGGGAACGAAAGCCGTACCGCGAAGTTCCGTTTGAAGAACTTATAAAGGCGGCAAAACATCTGAAGCGTGAAACAGGAGCCGAAACTCTTGAAATAACAGCGTTCAATTTTAACACACATACAGACGTAACAAAAATCATAACGGAAATGAACAAAATATTTTCGCAGGTAAATTTCATGAGCCAGCGCGCTGACATACTTGCTTCATCCAATACGCTTGCTGCATACGAAATTGCTGCAGGAAAACGCCAGTACACCCTTGGTGCAGAGGGTATCAGCGAACATATGCGTTCGTATTTTAATAAGAATCTGGACGAAGCAACGCTTCTGAAGGCAATGACACTGCTCATGACACAGAATGCAGTAAAAGAGATAAAACTCTTCTATATAATTGCAGGACTTGAGACTGACGACGACTTTGCAGACTTCAAGGAGTTCCTTGCAAAAGTTGCTGAACTCAAAACCCAGTACAGCTCTCCGGCACGTATTCTGTGCTCGTTCGGACTGCTCGTGCGAATGCCTTTTACACCCCTGCAGTATGAAAAGCTGTTGTTAACGAAAGAAGAATGGCAGCCGGTGATCGATAAAACAAAACAGACGGTAGAAAGTGCCGGTTATGAATTCCGTCTCACCTACCCGTACGAAGAATACTTTCTTTCACAGGCACTGGTACTTACAAATCAGTATACAGCTCCTGCGCTCGTCGATTTTGCCGAGCATGACATTCTATACGATGAATCGCTTCCTCCCCGCGCATGGGAATTATTCACCAGACACTTTCCAATTACTCAGGAATTCACCGCTGAAAAAACGCCGGATCACCATTTTGCATACAGCAGCGTAGACACGTGTACTTCTGCAAAATTCCTGTATGCACGGTTTCTTGAAGCAAAAGCCGGAAAAGAAATGAAATCATGCATGAGCGGTGAATGTAACGGCTGCGGAAGCTGCACGGACACTCAGCGGAAATTTCTGACTGATCACACCATACATATGCCGACCTCAGCTGATAAATCGGCTGTCCTGGCACAGCTTCTTCAGAAACAACGGACAAAGCCGGTATACGTCACGCTTTCTATTCCGGAAGACATGTCTCATTCCCGGTCCGAAACACGCGCAGCGTATGTTATGCGGCTGCTTATGGATGCAGTGGAAAAAACAGGGCTGGAAGCTGCTGCTTCCATAATGTCTGCAAAAGATACCCTTTTTGACAGCGGCGGATTCACGGGAAAATTTCCGCACTGGTACGGTGAGACGACATACGCAGTGTATCCCTTTTCCGCTGAATCACGCACCGAACTTCTGAGCGCGCTCTTCAAAGCCGGAATTGCAGCAAGCGATACAGAAATCATACCATCTGAATTCAAAATAACACTTGAAAGCAGAAAGCTGCCGGAGACAAAAGACCTTGAAAAAACCGCGCAGGCATTGATCGCCTCAATGCATCTTCCGTACATTCTTTCACGAAAAAATGACTATGTATATCTTTCTATAGTACCAAAGGCGCTCAAAAAACATATTGTGAGCGACTGTTTTATTCACGACGGTAAAATAGTGCTGACCTGTTCACAGAAAGCTGATTTCACTGCAATTCTAAAAGAACAGTTCATCGCACATACCGAATTTCTGCCTGAAGATTCCAGCCACAAATTATCTGCCTAAAAATATAAAGCAAACAGATTCACCGGAAGAGCTTACGAATCCGTTTGCTTTCTTATATAGTAGAACTGCCTGCAAAGGCGAGAGAAATTCTGCAGACAGCTCAATCCATATAACAGGAGATACACATGAAACATAACATTACAGAAATCATCGGAAAAATGACACTTGCAGAAAAAGCAGGCATGTGCTCCGGAGCCGATTTCTGGCACACAAAAGCAGTGGAACGGCTTGGAATCCCGGCAGTTATGGTCAGCGACGGTCCGTACGGCCTGCGTAAGCAGGATCAGGGTGCCGATCACATCGGGGTGAACGAAAGCATCAGGGCAGTATGCTTTCCTGCAGGAAGCCTTACAACGTGTTCATTCGACCGTGATCTTCTAAAAAAAGAAGGAGAAACGCTCGGCGATGAATGCCAGGCAGAAGACGTATCGATTATCCTTGGACCGGCAGTCAATATAAAGCGTTCCCCGTTATGCGGCCGCAATTTTGAATATCTTTCAGAGGATCCGTACCTTGCCGGACAAATGGCGGCTGCGTATACAAAAGGTGTTGAATCAAAGAATATCGGTGTTTCCGTAAAGCATTTTGCTGCAAACAATCAGGAATACCGCCGCATGTCCGTTTCGGCAGAAATCGACGAACGGACGCTGCGTGAAATATATCTGGCCGCATTTGAAACGGTCGTCCGTGAGGCAAAACCAGACACGCTCATGTGTTCGTACAACCAGATAAACGGTGTTTACTCATGCGAAAACAAATGGCTTCTCACAGATGTGCTCAGAAAAGACTGGGGGTTTGAGGGATATGTAATGACGGACTGGGGTGCAATGGATAACCGCATTGAATCGCTAAAAGCTGGTCTTGATCTTGAAATGCCTTCGTCAGACGGTGTTACAGACAGACAGATTATACAGGCCGTAAAAGACGGCAGACTTGACGAAAAAATACTCAACACAGCGGTAGAACGCATTCTCACAATTGTTTTCAAATTTAGTGACGGACGAATGCAGGGTAATTTTGACAAGGAAAAACACCACGAGCTTGCAGCAAAAATTGCAGAAAATTCCATGGTACTGCTCAAAAACGATGAAAACATTCTGCCCCTCTGCGAAAAAGAGGCTGAAAACATTTTGTTTATCGGTGTGTTCGCAAAGATTCCCCGTTTTGAAGGCGGAGGAAGTTCCCATATCAACTGTTCAAAAATAACAAGCGCGGTTGACGCGGCAAAAGCGCTCAGCCTGAACGTAAAATATGTTCAGGGATACGACCTCAAGGAACAGGATGACGGTAATCTACTAAGAGAAGCCGTTGCAGAGGCAAAGAAAGCAAAAAAAGTTGTTATTTTTGCCGGCCTGCCCGATGCGTATGAATCGGAAGGATACGACCGGAAAAACATGAAGATGCCGGACAACCAGAACAAACTCATACAGGCAGTTGCAGCGGTACAGCCGCAGACTGTAGTTGTGCTTCACAACGGCTCTCCTGTTGAAATGCCGTGGATCACAGATGTTAAAGGTATACTTGAAAGTTACCTTGGAGGAGAGGCTGTAGGAATTGCACAGATAAATCTTCTGTTCGGCTGGGCAAATCCGAGCGGAAAACTTGCAGAATCATTTCCGCTGCGCCTTGAAGATACACCGTGTTACATCAACTTTCCCGGCAACGGGCATACTGTTGAATATACAGAAGGTGTTTTCACCGGCTACCGCTATTACGACAAAAAAAACATGGATGTCCTGTTCCCGTTCGGATTCGGTTTAAGTTACACGACGTTTGAATACAGCAGGCTCACGCTTTCTGCAGAGGATATCAGAGATTCTGATACGGTAGACGTAACATTTACCGTAAAAAATACCGGAAAAGCAGCCGGAGCAGAAATTGCAGAACTGTACGTTGCAGACAAAACAGGAACCGCTGTCCGCCCTGACAAGGAACTCAAAAACTTTGAAAAAGTTTTTCTCCAGCCGGGAGAATCAAGGGAAATTACGCTTATGCTTGATAAACGATCGTTTGCATGGTACAACGAAGATATTCACGACTGGTATGCAGCGACAGGTAATTACGATATTCTTGTCGGAAGTTCATCGCAGGACATACGGCTTGCCGGAACAGTGCATGTAACGGCACAATCGGCACTCGTATGCAAAATTACACGCAATACCGTTTTTGCAGACATTGCTGATAACCCGGTTACAGCCGAACTATGCGGGCCGCTGCTTAAAAAAATAAGGAAAGGATTAGGCGGTGGTGAATCGCAGAACGAAACGGAAAAAGAGGCAGTCAGCAGCGAGATGATGCAGGCTATGCTCGACAATCTTCCGCTTCATGCAGCCAGAAGCTTTGCAAAAATAACGGAAGAAGAACTTGAAAATCTCGTGGATACCATGAATAAGGCGCTCGCATAAACGCACTATTAAAAAAAGAATAATAAAATTCTGACACGAAAATATCATCTATCAGAATTTTATTATTTTAAACGTTCAAAAAATATATTCAGCAGGGGAAGCTTCCGCTCAAACAATTTTACACTCGAACCGACAAGAATCGCTGCCAGAATAGTTCCCTCGCGCACACCGGCCAGTCCGTGTAGAAAAATAAGACTAAGAATAACTCCGGACAAAACAAGTGAAGAGTCTACAGTAATCTTAACCCTGGTAAATTCCTTATGAGATGCCTTTGAAATTGCCGACGAAAGCCCCTCCCCCGCAAGCATAACAACGCCGGCGTGAACTTCAACATACACGCCAAAACCGACGAATATTACACCAATAAACGTATAGAGCATTGATACCGCGTAATTACCGAACGGAAAAGATGCATCAACAAAAGTATTAGCAATATCGGTAAAAGCTCCAAATATAAATGCAACGGGAAGCTGAAGGAGCTGCACAGGATCATATGCTTTACGAAGAATGACAATCTGCAGGATAATAAACAGCACATGCATCACAATAGTTATTTCGCCCATCGTCCAAGGCGTTACATATTCAAGTACACATGGAACACATGAAATAGGCGAAGTACCGAGTCCGCCGCGCCTGGAAAAAGCAACACCTATTGAAAGAATAAACAAGCCGACAAAAAAACAAAGATATCGTATATACAATTCTAGAACAACTGATTTTTTCATAATAAAACTAGTTTATACAGGAACAAACAATAGTCAAGACAAGGTGCGGCACTAAAATCCGAGCTTTTCAATAATGCCGGTCCTGTCAGGATATAATATAAAAAGCGCATCTTTTCTGCCGGGTTCAAAACATGCAGGAGTAAAAGCTGGAACTGTCGTACATCCGTAAAGGGCATAGTTACTGCTGTCGGCAAGACACGCTCCCTGCCACACGCCTGCGGGAATCAGGAACTGACGCAGCTGACCTGCTTTATAGCCGGCTCCCATCACAACTTCCTGAGACGAGCCATCAGGATGCAGCAGATACAGACAAAACGGGTCTCCTTCGTAGAAGCTCCAGATTTCATCAACGCCAAGGCGGTGAAAACGCGAAAAACTGTCAGGAGCCCGGCAGTACAGACCGTACATCATGCCCCATGCTGATCCACTGCCGGTATTTTGTCCTGCACGCCCCGCCTCGCAGAAATATGTATGTTCAGGCTCAGCCATCTGCATGTTAAAAAAGTGCAGTATCGATTCAGCTTTCGTATTCACAGGTCACCTCGTTCACGTCGATCCATGTTCCGCCGGCTGCTGCACTTCGTCCGATGCATTCACAAACCATTGCTACGTGAGCTGCATCGGCAACAGTTGCAAGCACGCTGCTGTTCCGGTGTTCTGCAATACAAATATGCACTTCGCGGAAACAATCGGTAAACGTCGTACTGAAACCGCCTCCAAAATCATCCTGCGTCCCGCACACGCCCGCACCCTTCCGCCCCGTACATATTTCATACGGCCTGTCGCTGCACCAGGAAAAAGATACTGAATCATATACAAGTTCAACGGACAGATCATTGCTTCTGCCGGGAGAAATTTCCGAGAGCATAATGGTTGCGACAGCCCCGCCTGAAAGCCGTAACATAAGAGAAGCCGCATCTTCATTATTAACAATAATTTTTTCAGGTGTTCTACCTTCTGCGTACATAACACCATCGCGCAGATATCGTTCCGTGTGCGGTTTAATAAACACTGCACACACTTTTTCAACATGCTGCCCTGTCATGAATTCAAGAAGGTCGATACTATGCGAACCTATTTCACTAACAGCACGGAAACGGCTGTCAGGTCCGCCGGCGTCACACCGCCACGAATAAAGTGCGGGCAGCACATCATATTCCTGAAAATAATGCCCGCAGAGAAAAAGCAGTTTCCCTGAATCCGCGGCGGCAGCCTCTCTCCTGATCTTCTGCACGGCAGGATAAAACCTGTTGTTGAATACAACTGCAGATACGACCTCACTATGCAGCGCTGCAAGCTTTTTCAAACGGACGGCTTCACGGGGATCAAGAGCCAGTGGTTTTTCACAGACCACGGGTATTCCCGACTTCAGACAAAGTTCTGCCGTTTCATAGTGCGCCGACGGCGGAGTACAAATATGAACGCATTCTATGCTTCTCATATTTTCGGGCGTAAGTCCGGCAGCCCATTCTGATATATTGAATTCTTCTGCGAACGACGCAGCTGCATTCCGGGTGCGTCCTACAACGAGCGTAACTTCTTCGCCGCACTCACGCAGCGCCTTTACGTGCGTATGTGCAATCAGTCCTGTTCCGATAACGGCTGTTTTCATATCTGCAGTATACCGCAAAAAACAGAAAATAATCAGCTGATCAGTTCCTTTCTTGTGGCAGCGTTATTCTGCCGTTTACAGTAATTCATATCAGCATTATATACCTTTAGCATATTTGTACGATTGCTTTTACCCTCTCCTGATTTATAATTCAAATTAATAATGAATTTAAGGAGGAATGCAATGAAAATCAGTAGAATTACTGTCTGCCTGCTGGCAGCAGCGGTGTTCATTTTGACTGCAGCCGGATGTTCTTCAAAAAAGAAGACCGTTGGCGCACCGGAAAGTTCAAAATCAAAGGTTACGCTGACAATGTGGGATTATTTTGAAGGTGTTAATTCCCAGCGCGGTGTAAAGGCTCTTATAACGGCATTCAACGAGTCTCAGGACAATGTTGAAATTGATGCCGTTTTTACACCTCGTGATGAAATGGACAAACAGCTTTCGATCGGCCTTATTTCAAACAAACTGCCCGATATTGTTCTGATAGACGGCTGCGACTATGCATCCCGTATTTCAATGGGACTGTTTGCCGATGTTACGGATAACTTCAACAAGGATTTCGGTTCCAAAGTTGACGATTTTTATGCAGGCCCTCTTTCGACATGCAAATCAGGAGACAGATACTACGGTGTCCCGTTCGGATGCAACGATCTCGGATTTTTTTATAACAAAGATATGTTCAAAGCTGCACATATTACTAATCCCCCTGCAACATGGGCTGAAATGACCGCAGCATGTGAAAAACTAAGCAAAAACGGAGTATATGGTCTGGCAATTTCGGCAATAAAAAACGATGAAGGTTCATTCCAGTTCATGCCGTGGCTTTATTCCACGGGTGCTGCCTATAATAAGATCAACAGCTCAGAGGGTATCAAATCGTTCGCGCTGCTGCAGGACTATGTGAAAAAAGGATATATCAGCAAAGAAGCAATCAACTGGACCCAGGCAGACGCAGAAAAACAGTTTGCCACGGGAAAAGCATCGATGATGCTTAATGGTCCGTGGAATATTGAAACGGTTGTGACGGATGCGCCGCAACTGGATTTCGGTATTGTTGAAATTCCAAAAGATCTGAATCATGCATCGGTTACCGGCGGAGAAAATATGGGCATCATAAAAGGGCATCATGAAGCGGAAGCCTGGGAATTTCTGAAATTTACGGTAACCAATTCACTTGTCTATATTGACGACATGGGATATATACCCTGCCTCAAAAGTCTGGCACTACAGGACAAAACACTGGAGAATCCGCGTATAAAACCGTTTGTTACAATTCTGGATTATGCGACACCGCGGGGGCCCACTCCTCAATGGCCTAAAGTATCAGCTGCATTATATACAGCCGAACAGCAGGTAATGCTGAATCAGAAGTCACCAAAAGAAGCTGCAGACGAAGCACAGAAAGTTATTGACGCTGCCCTGCAATAAAAAACTATACAATACCTGCATGGCACTGTTATCAGAACAGTGCCATGCAGAACGAGGCAATACTATTTATGAATACACATGTTCTGAAAAAAAAATGGACAGGCTATTATTTTATTCTTCCTGCGCTGATTTTTATGGTGTCTCTTGTAGGTTTTCCGATCGTGTATAATTTTGTCCTGAGTTTTAACAATACAGACGTAATTACAATCGGCCAGCATAGTGAAAAATTCGTAGGGCTGCAAAACTATATCGATCTTTTTAAAACATCCACCATGCGTACCAGCATTGTAAATACGATCATATTTACAGCAGGAAGTATTTTACTGCAGTTCGCAGCAGGATTCGCACTCGCGCTTCTGTTTAATATGAATTTCCGGCTGGCAAAGCCAATCCGCGGTATACTGCTTATCAGCTGGATGGTACCGGTTACCGTAACGGCGCTGCTCTCAAAGTTCATGCTCAGTTCCAGCGGCGGCATTATCAATGAAATTCTGATGAACCTGCATATTATCGCAAAGCCGCTCGATTTTCTTGTTTCACTGAATATGGCTATGCCAAGTGTTATCGGTATTAACGTATGGATTGGAATTCCATTTAATATGATACTGCTTACTACAGGGCTGAGCAACATTCCCGAATCGTATTACGAAGCAGCCGAGGTTGACGGAGCAAGCGCATTCGTGCGTTTTTTCAAAATAACACTTCCATTGATGAAAGCATCCATGCTCTCTGTAATAGTTCTTGGTGTTATCTACACGTTTAAGGTTTTTGATCTGGTTTTCGTCAGTACCGGCGGAGGCCCTGTAGACACTACGGAACTGATGTCAACATATGCATACCGGCTTTCGTTCACGCAGTATTCGTTCAGTAAAGGAGCAGCTGTAGCAAACATTTTGTTTGTGCTGTTATTTGCGGTTGGTCTGATATATATCAGGCTGGTAGGTAAAGACGAGGTAATGGAATGAGCAAATCTAAACTAAATAATGAACAGGCTCTCAATATACTAAGCATTATTATAGCGGCTGTCATGCTTTTCCCTATTTACTGGATGATATCCTGCTCATTCAAAACAGACGCGGACATTTTTGCAAAAGTTCCTACGCTGCTGCCACAGCACTGGACTTTTGACGCATACGTGAGCCAGGTTGCAGGCGGTTCAAATATTTTCAGATCGTTTCTTAACAGCATTATCATCGGAGTGTCTGCTATGATACTATCATGTACGCTGGCCATCCCGGGAGCATATGGGCTGGCACGCTTCAAAATGAAAGGGAGCAGACTGTTTATCATGTTGTTTCTGGTTACACAGATGCTTCCTGCAACTCTTATTCTGACACCGCTGTATCTTATTTTCAACAAACTTAATCTGATAGACACGTATCTTGCGCCGATACTTGCTGATATGACGATCGGTATTCCGTTTGTCATTCTGATTCTCAGAACCTATTTTCTGGAACTGCCGAAGGAATTGGAAGATTCGGCCAGGATAGACGGCTGCAATACGTTTACTTCATTCCTGAAAATCATGATGCCTCTTTCCACTCCGGGTATCATAATGTGTGCTGTCTTTTCATTTCTGTTCGCGTGGGGTGATCTTGCATATTCACTTACGTTCGTGAGTTCGGAAGACATGAGGTCTATGACGGCAGGAATATATAATTTTATCGGAAAATACGGTATCCAGTGGAACTGTATCATGGCATACGGAACGGTGATAACAATACCAGTCATCGCAATCTTTATTTTTCTGCAGAAATATATTGTTTCAGGTCTTACGACCGGAGCCGTAAAAGGCTGATTTTTCACCGGCGGACCGGCAGAATATCCGCTGCACTTTCACATCAATTAGAGAAGAGGAAAAAATATGTGTTCACTTTTCAAAACAGAAGGAAACCGTCTGATCAGAAGTTATAATCATGAAACTCTTTGGATAGAACCCTGGGGAAAAAACAGTTTAAGAATACGTTCCACCGTTGGCCCGGAAATGGAAGAAAACGACTGGGCCCTGCTTAAGCCGGAAACTTGTACAGCAGCCATCACGGATGGTAAAGAAAAAACCAGAATTACGAATGGAAAAATTTATGCCGAAGTTACGGCTGACGGAAAAATTTCATTTTATACCAGCAACGACAAACTGCTGCTCGAAGAATTCGTAAGGAACCGCAGGAACGTGCAGAAAGACTGCAGCGCACTCGAACTGGAAGCCCGTGAATTTAAACCAGCGATGGGAAACAGTTTTCAGATCACAGTCCGTTTTGAATCAGATCCTGAAGAAAAACTGTTCGGAATGGGGCAGTATCAGCAGGAATATCTTAACTTGAAAAATTGTTCTCTCGAACTGGCACAGCGCAACTCGCAGGCCAGTGTACCGTTCGTTGTTTCCAGTCTTGGTTACGGTTTCTTGTGGAACAATCCTGCAATCGGGAAAGCGGTATTTGCAAAAAATGTTACAGAATGGACGGCACTATCCGCAGACCAGATCGATTACTGGATCACAGCAGGAGATACTCCTGCAGAAATTGAACAGGATTACGCAGCCGTAACCGGGACGGTTCCGATGATGCCGGAATACGCAATGGGACTGTGGCAGTGCAAACTCCGTTATCAGACCCAGGAAGAACTGCTCACTGTGGCGAGGGAATATAAAAAACGTAATATCCCGCTTTCTGTTATCGTGATCGACTATTTTCACTGGACAAAACAGGGAGAATGGAAATTTGATCCGGAATACTGGCCGGACCCCGACGGAATGATACAAGAACTGAAAAAAATGGGAATTGAACTGATGGTTTCCGTATGGCCCACGGTAGATAAAACGAGTGAAAATTATGGAGAAATGCTCAGTAAAGGGTACCTTGTCCGCACTGACCACGGTATACGTACGACAATGGACTATCTGGGTGATACGGTTTTCTTTGATCCCACAAATCCTGCCGCCGCCGGATTTTTATGGGGGAAAATAAAGCAGAATTACTACGACCGGGGAATACGGATATTCTGGCTCGACGAAGCAGAGCCGGAATATTCCGTGTATGATTACGAACTGTACCGCTATCATATCGGAACCGTGCTGCAGGTCGGTAACATATACCCGTTCATGTATGCAAAAACGTTTTTTGACGGAATGAAAGCAGACGGACAGCAGAATATTATCAACCTTGTACGCTGTGCATGGGCAGGCAGTCAGCGGTTCGGTGCGCTTGTCTGGTCTGGTGACATTTACTCATCGTTCAAAGTCCTGCGGCGCCAGCTCTGCGCAGGGCTGAATATGGGGCTGGCCGGGATTCCCTGGTGGACGACCGATATCGGAGGCTTCCACGGGGGAAAGCCTGACGATCCGGCATTCCGCGAATTGATAATCCGCTGGTTCCAGGTGGGAACCTTCTGTCCTGTTCTGAGGATGCACGGAGACAGAGAACCTCATACAGCACCGCTCGGTATCAAAGGCGGCGGACTATGTCCGAGCGGGGCATCAAACGAAATCTGGAGTTACGGCGAAGAAGCGTACGGTATATTCAAAAAATACATACTTCTGCGGGAAAAAATGAAGCCCTATATCAAGCAGCTCATGGAAGCAGCGCATGACAAAGGAACACCGGTCATGCGTCCGCTGTTCTACGATTTTCCCGGAGACAGCAGATCCTGGAATATATCCGACGAATATCTGTTCGGACCGCAGGTTCTTGTTGCGCCTGTGCTGTATGCGGATATGCGGAAACGGACAGTCTATCTGCCGGAAGGCAGCCGCTGGAAAGAACAGGCCTCAGGAACAGTATATGACGGCGGACAGACAGTAGAATGCGGCGCACCCCTGGATACTCTGCCAGTATTCCTGAGGGAAACAAGCAATTAACGGTTCAGGACCACCTGTGTTATACTGAAAACAGATGAACAGAATTATGAAACATTTCGATTTCTGGAAAAATTATCATTACAGCATCAAAACCGAAATGATATTCATTTATATCATCATCTCTGTTATTCCGATTCTCATTATGCAGATAGTATTTTACAATTTCAGCCGGTATTATCTTGAACAGAAAATCAATACGTTGTCCACCAGCAATCTTTCGTATATAAAAAACAACATAGAGTCGGACCTTGAATACTACCGTGAAATACTATACCGGATTGTTACTGATGACAATATCGTTCAAAACGAAATAAATGTTAACAGTGGTGATGATTTTGAAAAAGAATCATGCAGCCTGAAGCTGCGGGATCTGCTTGCATCGTATGCCGACATCAGGGATGAAATAGCAGACGTTACGTTTATCAACAAATCGTCTTACAGCGTATTTTACGATAAAAAAAGTCTGAGCGCAAAAAATTATGTATGGGATTCGTGGACAGTCCCGGAAAAAAGACAGATTTACAAAACGATTCACGACAGCGGACGTATAGTCCTGATGAATACGCGGCGTTATTATTATAATAACGAAGAAAAATATTTATATACGCTCGGCATACGGGCATGGAACGTAAAAACAGGCGAAGATCTGGGTATCCTGACGCTGACAATCAATGAAAACCATCTGCAGAATATCTGTAATATTACAAACGCAGAAAAACAGAACGTAAGAGAGTATTCTTTTATCGTAGACAAAAACGGAACGATAGTGTCCTTTCATAACAAAAAATATATCGGCAATCTCCTTGGAAAAACTACAGGAGGTTATAACGTTGACGCCATTCTGCCTGTAGTTCCACTCAACCGGCAGGACGGCATAATCGTCAATACTGCTATGATCGACAACACAGACTGGTACATACTGAATCTGATTGATAAAAACAGCATGTTTTATGAA
Source organism: Treponema sp. UBA1798 (assembly GCA_002319875.1). Lineage (GTDB taxonomy): Bacteria > Spirochaetota > Spirochaetia > Treponematales > Treponemataceae > Treponema_D. Next base: position 27,955 of record DCFS01000219.1, read on the forward strand.
ACAACAATGCTGTGGAAAATCACGATGGGAATAACACTGCTGATTATTATTATCTGCATTATCCTGATACTCCTGTTTTCAAACAGATTTTCCAGATCGGTGAACAGCATAGTACTGGAAATCAAAAAAGCAAAGCAGGGAGATTTCAGCGCACATATCAAACTCAAAGGCGAAAGCGAACTGATTTTTATAAGCAGAGAATTCAACGATATGATCCTGCGGATCAATATATTGATAAGCAACCTGAAAAAGCAGAGCGAATATATCTACGAAATCTCAAACAAGCGGCGGGAAGACGAACTGAACGCTGTAGTTGCACAGATCAATCCGCATTTTTTATATAACACGCTTGACTGCATAAACTGGATGGCAATAAAACGAGAGAATTATGAAATCAGCGAAATGATCAGCAGCCTTGCACAGATATTAAGATACAGCATCAGAACACTGAACGAGGAAGTAACGATTTTTGAAGCAGTAGACTGGCTCAAAAAGTATCTGTACCTGTACGAAGCCAGATTCAACAACTGTTTTAAATCAGAATTCAACGTCGAAGAAGCCACACTCAGATGCAGGATTTATAAACTGCTGCTCCAGCCGATCGTAGAAAATGCCGTCATCCACGGTTTTAAGGGGTTTGAATCGGGAAGGCTGCTGTCTGTCAGTATTGAAGTATTTCAGGACAGTTTTATACGTATTATAATAGAAGACAATGGAAACGGCATACCACAGGAAAAGCTTAACCGGATTCTGTCGGGTAATACCGAAAACAGAATAGGAATCAAAAATGTCTATGAACGCTTGAAAATATATTACCAGAATAAAACTAATATGACGATTTACAGCGAAGAAAATAAAGGCACAAAAGTGACGATCGTCATCCCTCGTAAATAGTGAGATGCTGCTCCAGATTCATATTCAGAACCAGCGGAAAGGAGGCGGGCAATGAAAATTCTGATAGTCGAAGACGAATACAATGCTCGCGAAGGGCTGGCAGAACTCATAGCCAAAACCAGTCCGGAACATACAATCTGCGGTAAAGCGGTAAACGGACAGGAAGGATACGAAATGGCCGTGAAATACCAACCGGACCTGGCTTTCATTGATATAGAACTTCCCAAAATGAACGGGCTTGAAATGATAGAAAAACTACTGCTGGCTCCTCAAATGAAATCCGGTATGCCGGCTTTTGTAATTTTGAGCGGATATGCAGAATTCCGCTATGCACAACAGGCTATACAATACGGTGTCCAGGACTATCTGCTTAAACCAATTTCATACGAAAAGCTGAAAAATGTGATCCAGAACCTTGGAAAACTGAACGACTTGAAACGGGCATACGGAACAAACAGCGGGACGAGCCGCGATATGATTCTTTCCAGCATTCTTCAGAATGACAGCACATTCTCCCAGGAAGCACTCCGCATACTAAACACTGCACTGCACCCCGGAAACAGGTACCTGATAACAGTATATTATGGTAAAAACAGCAGTACAGAATCACTGACAAAAACGGTCTCACAGCTCTGCGGATATTATGATTTTTCCGATCACTATGTTTCACTTATCGAAAAAGACAAACTGCTGACGCTGTTCATCACTTCAGATAAATCATTTGCAGAAATTGAAAAAATTCTGAATTATAATTTTATTTATGCAATTGAAAAGACCGGCTTCCGCGACTGTATAGTTACGCTGATTCCTGTCCAAAAAACAGAGGATCTTACCGGTATAACAGGCAGAATCAAAATACTGAATTCATGGGCACTGTCACTTGGAAATGAAAAGGTTATTTCTCCCGCGCAAGTCGAGGGTATACATCTGGAAACAGCTGCTTTACCGCGGCAGTTCGATATAGAAGCTCTCTATGCGATAAAAAATAATGCTTCCTGCGGGCTGAAGAAAATCAACCATGAATTTGTAGATTCGTTAAAAGCAAAACGATATACACCCAGCCAGATCATCAGAGCATGTAATGGTTATGCGCTTTCCATTCTAGTCTGTTACAAGGAACTGAACGTCTGCGCATATGACCGTATCCAGGATTTCCATGTGTTCGACATGCTCAAGAACAGTTGTACAACTGGTGAATTACTTGACTGTCTGGACAGTCTTGCCGATCTCTATTCAACCTGTGAAAAAGAAACCTGCAGGGGATATTCCACCCCGGTCCGAAAAATAATAAACAATATAACTGCCTCGTACAGCAGCGACATATCGCTTGAACAGATTGCTGAAAAGATGAACATAACACCGGACTATCTGAGCCATCTGTTCACGAAAGAAGTCGGTGTAAGTTTTTCCACATATATAAAGGAATTCCGTATTACTATCGCAAAAAAAATGATGCTGGAATCAGATTGCAGGATCTGCGAAATCGGAGAAAAGACCGGTTACCGTGATCCAAAATATTTTAGTAAAGTCTTCAAAGAAGTAACAGGCCTTTCGCCGCGGGAATATATAAGGATGCAGCATTCCTGAATTGTACAGCATCTGATGCATGATTTCCGTATCAACCGGTTTTTCCTCATGAAATATTGCCCCTGGATTCAATTTTTTTGTAACCAAAATTTGAATCGTATGTTAAATTGCAAATGCTTTGCAAATATAATATACTTTGCTCCTTATACGCCGGAAAGGAGGTTTCATGACAGGCAGCACAGTAAAAATCGTATACGGGCAGAATTTGATACGGAGCTTGAGAAACATACTGCTCTTTTCCATCCTCTTTGTGGGAATTCCGTCTGTCCTTCATGCCCATCCCCACGTATTCATAAAAAGCAGCGTGCAGTTCGTATGGAATGACGCCGGCAGTCTGCAGGGGGCATACTTAACGTGGGATTTTGACAGATTTTTCAGCGCGGACATAATCAAATGGCTTGATGTTGATCACGACGGGAAATTCAGCGATGCTGAAAGCGAAGAAGTGTATAACCACGCGTTTATTAATCTGCGCCATTACTATTACTACACGTTCATCAGACAGGGATCAAAAAGGACCAATCCCCCGGCTGTGACAAAATTCAGGGCAACGCAGAAAGACGGAATTATGACATACCGGTTTTATATAGATCTTTCAAAGTATTCCGGGCGTGACCTGTATCTGGCTGTATATGATTATACGTATTTCTGCGACGTGGAGTATCCTGATAACTGCGTTACTTTTTCGTGTCCTGACAGCGTAAAGCCAGTTTGCAAAATTGTTGAAAACAAACAATATCCCGTCTATTACGATCCGCTCAGCCCTGCAACAGATACAAGAATCTATT
>DCFS01000219.1:31472-32151 GCA_002319875.1 Treponema sp. UBA1798
AACAGATACAAGAATCTATTACAAACGTGCACCCGGACTTCAGACATATTATCCAATGGAGATTCACATCACATGGTAAAAAAAAGTATACGTATCCTGATTTCTGCTGCAGTTATGCTCTTGTGCATTACATCCTTACCGGCAAACCCGCTGCTCAGCACGGAGCAGGGAAACGATCCCCAAAACAGTCAGCAGCTTTCCGGCAATCCTCAGTCCGGCAGCAGCGAAAAAAAGCCCGAAGAACTGCTTCCTGTCCGCACGGGAACTCAGGACAGGCGGATCATCGGCTTTGAGGCCCGGCTCCAGGAAAAACTCGGAAATCTGCTGTACGGATTCAAACACGGAACAGCAGGACGGGGAGCAGAAGCGCTGGTACTACTCATTGCCTTTCTTTACGGCATGCTTCACGCACTTGGACCGGGACACCGTAAAACAGTTGTTTTTTCGCTGTATATCGCGCGGCGTGCACCGTGGTGGGAACCAGCTCTTACGTCGCTTATACTGGCGCTCCTTCACGGATTTGCGGCTATTGTTTTTATGGAAATAGTCAACGGTATCGCAGGTTCTGTGGCGGCAGCTGCTGATCAGACGGCAATTGCCGCGGAAGGGTATTCGTTCCTGGTAATAATAGCGGTTACACTTTTTTTACTCATCAAAGAAGCTGCCGGTTATTTTAAGA
>DCFS01000125.1:0-1092 GCA_002319875.1 Treponema sp. UBA1798
CATCAGCGTACTTTTTTTTATTTTCCCGGTGCAAGCGATATTTATTGTGAAAACCATATCAGATGGGACCGTCTCCATGCCGATATTTTCCAGCTTGAATATCTGCTGTTGATGAAGAGGCTTGATACGGAAGATGACGAATACGGTACCCATGCGGCGCGGATTCTGGCGGAAGCGCAGCGGCGGGGTATGAAAACTTCTATTGATATGGTTTCGGAGAAAAGTCCCCGTGTTGAACGGATTGTACGTGCCGCATTGAAATATACAGACTACTGTACGATAAACGAACTTGAGGCACAGGAAGCCAGCGGCATACGGCTGGAAGAGCACGGCAGAATCATACGGCAGAATATCCGTCCTGCGCTGAAGAAACTGGCAGACTGCGGTGTATCGTCCTGGGTTATTATACATGCCGCTTCAGGCAGTTTCGGTCTCGACTGCAGGACGGGGGAATATTATTCAGTGCCGAATCTGAATCTTCCAGCCGGCTATATCAGGGGGAAAACCGGGGCAGGGGATGCATACTGTTCCGGCGTCCTGTATGCGGTTTATACCGGACAATCCATTATTGATGCGATGAAACTGGGAACTGCCTGTGCATCCTGTTCGCTTTCCGAAATTAACGGAACTGACGGTATGCGCGGATACAGGCAAGTCTGCGATCTGTATAATCTGTATAAAGGAGAGATTGAATATGAAAAGATCTGAAATAAACACCATAATCAGGGAAATGGAAGCACTTGTTAAACACTTCTGCTTTCCGCTGCCTCCGTTCTGTGGCTGGACACCGGAAGAATGGAAAACGAAAGGACACGAATATGATGAGATACGCGATAATATGCTCGGCTGGGATATAACGGATTTCGGACTGGGAAATTTTAGTAAAACCGGATTCGCGCTGATAACGCTCCGCAACGGAAATCAGCATAATCCGAAGTACCGGAAAGTATATGCTGAAAAACTGCTCATGCTCCGTGACGGACAGACTGCACCCATGCACTTCCACTGGAAAAAGAGTGAGGATATCATTAACCGAGGCGGCGGAACGCTTTGTATAACAGTACGTAACGGCAGGCAGGACGGAACCGTTGA
>DCFS01000125.1:1379-3486 GCA_002319875.1 Treponema sp. UBA1798
AATTCAGACGGATGTTCCCGGTATGCAGCGTCCGGAACAAAAGTTATCCTGTATCCCGGACAAAGCATTACTTTATGGCCGTACCAGTATCATGATTTTTCCATTGTACCCGGTTCGGGAACGGTGCTCATCGGGGAAGTGTCACAGTGCAACGACGATACGACCGATAACCGTTTTTATGAGAAGATAGGGCGCTTTCCTGCCATTGAGGAAGATGAAGCGCCTTACCGTCTGCTCTGCAACGAATATCCGCCTGCCCTGTAACCGCTTACCTGCCGAATACCTGCTCTTTAAGTTTCAGTCCCGTAGGAGTGGCAGCGAGGCCTCCGAGTGCGGTTTCCCGCAATGATTCCGGCATACTGTGTCCTATTGCCGACATTGCATCGATGCATTCGTCTACGGGAATTTCCGAAGTGATTCCTGCCAGGGCCATATCCGCAGCAGAGAATGCGATCATGATACCGGAAACATTCCGCTTGATGCATGGTATTTCCACCAGACCTGCGACGGGATCGCATACCAGCCCGAGCTGATTGTTCAGCGCTATCGCGCAGGCATCGGCGCATTGCTGTGCTGTACCTCCCTGCAGTTCCACGAGTGCCGCAGCTGCCATTCCTGCTGCGCTTCCGCATTCTGCCTGACAGCCGCCCTCTGCTCCGGCTATGCACGCCCGGTGTGCGATAACCATACCGAACGCACCGGCGGTAAAAAGCGACATAATTACTGATTTCCGGTCCGCTGCTTTATCTTCATAAAGCGATACGAGGCAGCCCGGCAGTATCCCGCAGCTTCCGGCCGTCGGCGATGCAACTATTTTCCCCATGGATGCATTGCAGCCGGATACGGCAAGTGCCCGGCTCATGGCCCGTGTCATGAAAGTGCCGCAGAGTCCGCCGCCATTTTTTTCAGCGTACTCTTTCATTTTGAAACCTTCGCCTCCGGTTAATCCCGATGTCGAGCGCTGGTTTTCCTTCTGTCCCTGGACTACTGCCTCACACATAACGTCAAAGCTTTTTTCCATCTGGGTGTATAACTCATCAGGATTTTTTTCCAGCTGCTGCGCCTGATCTTCAAGCGTTATGCGGCTGATAGCTGCGTTCCTTTCACTGCTGCATGATACCAGTTCTGCTATCGATTCGTACGTCAGCATTTTATGGTCTCCCTGGAACTTGCTGATTAAATCCCGACGGACTTAATCGCAAGTGTCCCTTACTATCCGTTTATGCCTCTATCGCCCTGATAAGCAGGACATTGACGACATTCGGAATTGTTTTCATCTCTTCTATCATTTTCTGGGGAACGGAGCCGTCGATTTCTATAGTCATCATAGCTTCGCCTCCCTTAACGGGCCGGGCGAGCCTGAAATTACCGATGTTGGCATCTCTGTATTTTTCTGCCATCATATGCGTTACGGCTGCCACAAGACCGGGTTTGTCATAATGTAATACCAGAATGGTGTTGTTTTCTCCGGTGAAATCGACTTTCATTCCGTTGATATTGTCTATTCTGATGTTTCCGCCTCCAATACTGGCTCCTTCTACGGTACATTTTTTCCCTTTCTGCCCGGTTACATGAATTCTTGCCGTATTGGGATGAGCTCCGGGAATATCTGTCGGAATAAATTTGTACAGAATTCCTCTGCCGGCCGCTATTTCCAGTGCGTTCCGTATTTCTTCAGAATCGCTTCTGTATCCCATAATACCGGCAAGCAGTGCCTTGTCTGTCCCGTGCCCGCGGTAGGTCCGGGCAAAAGAACCTGAGAGTTCTATCTGAACAGACGTGACCGGTTCATTATCCATTATCTTGCAGGCAACTCTGCCCAGCCGTACGGCTCCTGCCGTATGGGAACTTGACGGGCCGATCATAACAGGACCTATGATATCAAAGATATTCATATATTACTTCCGTGCTGACGTTATATCTATGCTTTTTTTATCCATTTTTCATAGATTGTATTGACGATAACTCCGATTGCATTATCCCCTGAAACATTGCAGGCTGTTCCGAATGAATCCTGTGTAATATAGAGCGCTACCATGATTGCACAGATTGGACCATTGGGGTCTCCCGCCTGCGTTCCGAATATCAGATACAGGAATGGAAGCGC
>DCFS01000206.1 GCA_002319875.1 Treponema sp. UBA1798
TGATCGGTTACGGCATTTCCTTTATTGATTACAGCGTCGTCTGGAGATATTTCTCATGGTCCAACCAGACACTGGCTATGATCGTTCTTTGGGCTGCTGCCGTTTATTTCGCGACCAATTATGCAAATAAAAACAAATGCTGGATTGCAGCTGTTCCTGCTACATTTATGTCTGCCGTCAGTGTCACGTATCTGATGTATGCTCCTGAATGTTTCAATCTGATAAAGCAGGGGCAGACCGGTATCGTAATTTCATACGCAGTCGGTGTCGTAGTCGCTGTTATTTTCCTTGCGATTTTCCTTGTCACTGCCTATATACATCCTGCGAAGAGTCTGGAAATGCAGAAAAAGATTATACTGGAACGTAAACAGCATGCCTGATAATTGCTGGAAAGAAAAAGTGTTGTAGTTTTGTTGCTGCTGCCCGATCCGGCATAAAACAACCGGATCGGGCTTTTTCATGCCCTCTGCATCCGTGTGGTTGTATTTTGCATCCGTACGGTTGTGCTGATCAGTCTGAAAGAAAGATCAGTTCATCCGCTGGAATACACAATCGCTGCCGTTGTACCATTTCATAATCCGGATGTCGCAATACGTTTCCTGTATCTACTGATATTTCCCTGTCAAGAGGAACGTTCGTTTCTGTTGTTTCCAGATATTCCGAGACTGAAAACGGTGAATTCCTGAAGCTGCGTATGGTAAAGTCGAAACAGTTTTCCGTTTCTCCGGGCAGAGGTGGTCTTATGTAGTGTGCCCGGATTCCCACATGCGTTGCCGCGGCAGGAATGTCTTTATGTACGGACAGCTCCAGGCCCCAGTCTCTGACAAAAATTGTACGGTTTCCTGTCCTGCTGAAGGATGCGATGTTTTTGCAGCCGGTAAGTCTTGCGGCAGTGACGTTTTCCGGATCTGCAAAGATATCCGCGCAGGTACCACTTCTGCAGATGGTACCATCGGAAATAATCCTGATGGCGTCACAGATCCGGTATACTTCATCGCGGTTATGCGAAACGAACAATAGTGTTCCTTTAAAATCCGAAAGCAGCTGTACGACGTTTGTTTCGATCTGCTGCTTCAGAAAAAAATCAAGGGCGGAGAAGGGCTCATCCAGCATGATAATTTCAGGTGCAAGAACCATCATTCTTGCAAGAGCTGCCCGCTGCTGCTGCCCGCCGGATAATTCGGCCGGTTTTCTGTCCGCAATCGATATTATTTCAAACCGGGAAAGTATTTCCCTGGTACGTTTCAGCCGCTCGTCCTTTGGAATTTTATGCAGAACGATTCCGATGTTTTCGGCGATCGTCATATTCGGGAAAAGTGCATAATTCTGGAAAAGGAAACCACATCCCCTCTCACGGGGTTTTACGTTGATATGTCTGCCGGAGTCAAAAACCGTCCTGCCGTTTATAATGATATGCCCGCTGTCCGGTTTTTCTATACCTGCAATACATTTGAGCGTCATACTTTTTCCGCAGCCGGAGGCTCCCAGAAGGCCGACCCGTGTATTATCTGCAGTGAAGTCTATGTCAAGGGTAAAACCTTTCAGTCTTTTTTTTATGGCGACCTCTATGCTCATATACCCCTTGCCCTGCTGTCCCAGAGATTCATCAGCAGAATCGTAACGAATGAAATGGTAACGATGATTAAAACCCACAGTAAAGCCTGTTCCATATGTCCTGCCTCTGCTGCGGCCCATATCGCTACCGGAATCGTTTCAGTATGGCCGGGAATATCACCGGCAAGCATCAGCGTGGCCCCGAATTCCCCTATGGCCCGGGCGAATGCCAGAATGGAACCTGCTGCTATCCCCGGTCCTGATACCGGTATCAGGATCCTGATGAAAATACGCCATTCTCCGAGTCCGAGTGTACGCGCCGCGTTTATTATGGAAGGATCGATTTGTTCAAAAGAAGCCCTGACCGTACGGTATACCAGAGGGAACGCGACTACGGATGCTGCTACGACTGTAGCGCGCCAGTTGAAAATAACTGCAAGGCCTGCCTTTACAAGAAATCTGCCGAGTGGTCTGTGTGATCCGAAAATCAGGAGGAGAAAGAAACCCGTTACGGTTGGCGGAAGAACCAGCGGCAGCGTCAGGAAACCGTCGACCAGTGAGCGGGCAGGTCCCTTTATTTTTACGATTCTCCAGGCAGCAAAAGTTCCCGTGATGAGTGCGAAGATGGTTGCAAAAACAGCCGCGCGCAGTGAGATAAAGAGAGGTGCCCAGTTCATGGCTATTCCCTCCGGGGAAAATATCCGTTGAATGATTCGTCGGACAGTGTTGAACCGTGAACTGTTACGAGAAGAGAAGCCAGTTTATTAGCACGTACTACTGCATCTGTAAGGTCAAACCCCTGCTTGAGTCCTGCTATTACCGTGCCGCAGTGAGCATCTCCTGCACCGGTAGAGTCCGTGACTTTAGCCGGATATCCGTCAATCCGGAATCCTTTCAGTAGTGTATGGTCGAAGCAGTATGCACCTTTTTCACTTCTTGTAATAATAACCGAATTACAGGTTTCGCTGTGGATCATTCTTGCAGCTTCCTCAGTGGAACCGACACCGGTAAGCCCGGCCGCTTCGGTTTCGTTAAGATGAACGACCGGTTTTATTGAGAGCACCCGTTTTATAAGCGATCTGTCGATTTTCATTATACGCGGACCGGGAGCGAAAAAAAAGGTTACGTCGAGGTTTTTATTGTCAAAGAATTCCCGCCTGTCTTCCATAAAAGAAACAAGTTCCTCTCCGTTTACATCCTCAACTTCAAGGCCGCAGAAATAGATGCTGTCTATTTCGTCCCA
>DCFS01000069.1 GCA_002319875.1 Treponema sp. UBA1798
CGTAAAGGTATGTCAGTACACGGTCGAATTCAGTATCGGAAAGATCCCTGCCGTTCAGATTGTCTTTATTCAATGCATTCAAACGGGAACGGAAGACTGCTATCAGCGAAGAATCGTCTTTTATTGCATTGTTATATCTGTAGCCCAACTGTGAATCAAGCTGCCTGATAAGGGCTTCTTCTGATTCGGCTTCTGTCTGTGCTGTCAATTTTTATATCCCCGGATAACAGTTATTTTAAGTATTCTAACACTGCAAGCGGTTAAAAGAAAGATTGCAGTCTGCGCTTCTCCGGTCATATCCCCGGCTGTATTTTTCCCCCGTCACCTTTTATGAAAAGCTCCCGGTACTTCCGGCAGGAACTCACGGAGCTTTCAGGAAGAACTCCGTGAACTTCTGTCTGTGCCTGCCGGTACTTTTAAGAGGAACACACGGAGTTTCTTCCGCTGCCTCCCGGAGTTTCTCTTAAAAGTACCGGGAGAAAAAGTTCAAAACTCACGGTACTCCTCCGGCTTTTTCCGTAAACTTTTACAAAAAACTCACAAGGTTTTCATCTCTGACTGACAGAACTTTGACCACCATCTGACAGAGTTTTGATGTCTGCCCCGCTGAATATCTTCACGAAAGGTTGTGATTCCTTCTTTCCGGCCCTGTTAGTTCCTCCTGAAAATTCCGTGGGTAAAGAATCAGGAGCCTGTGAGTTCTTTTCAGGGGGTTGCGGAATAGTTTCCTTGTTGTCTGTGTATCCGGGAAACATCCGCTTTTTTGTAATGGCGGATCTTGACAGCAGCAGATAAAGGATATAGTATTCATAGTGTAAAGTTTGTATACAAATTACGCATAATGGATACATTATATGGCTGCCAAACCGCTTTCTATTTATGAGATTCTCAAACAGGAAATACTTGATTTGTCTATGCTGCCGGGCAGGGAACTCAGTGAAGCTGAAATCTGTTCACGCTTCAAAGCGAGCAGAACGCCTGTACGTACGGCAATGCAGCGGCTTGTAGATGAACATCTTGTAGAAGCGGTGCCATATAAAGGGTTCAGGGTGAGTTTACTTGACGCCGATTATATACGGCAGATGGTTTTTCTCCGGATTGTAATCGAAACAAGAGTTATCTGTGATTTTATAAAACTGGATAATCCTTTTTATTTCGAGGATGTGAGACATCAGCTCAGTGTCCAGAAGATTATGATAGAGGGCGGAAATATAAATCCTGTCGATTTTTATGCGGCAGATGGTGCCATGCATGCCTTATGGTTTGAAAAAACCGGATACCCGATTCTCTGGAATCAGATACAGCAAAGCGAAGTATATTACAAGCGTTTCAGAATGATGGATCTGGTAGAGAAAAACAGTTATCAGGCGATTTATGACGAACATTCGAAGCTTTTTTCGCTGATCGTTGAAAAGAAGACTTCCGAACTTCCGGATCTGATAGAGTATCATTTCCTTGGGGGATTCAGACGGTTAAGGGATCTGCTTACGGGAAAATGCCGGTGCTATTTTTCTGATACAGGCGATCTTGATGATTTTGTAATGTTTTTAGGTTCGCAGAAGCGGCCTTAGGAGGTTATATGGTTGATACACGGTATTCTACTGGAAAAGAACCGTTTTCAAGAATGAATACGGAGGAACTGCGTAGAGAATTTCTGGTGACAGATATTTTCAAAGCCGATGATGTGACTGCTGTTTACAGTCACATCGACCGCATTGTTGTTCTGGGTGCCATGCCGGTTAAGAAAAGTGTCGATCTCGCAAAGAACATCGATCCGATGAAAGATTTCGGCGTCGATTTTCTGCTGCAGCGCCGCGAGCTTGGTATTATCAATATCGGCGGCAACGGGAAAGTTATTGCCGATGGAAAAACTTACGAAGTAAATAATTATGACGGTATGTACATCGGTGCCGGAACAAAGAGCGTACTTTTTTCTTCAGCAGATTCCGGAAAACCTGCAAAGTTTTATATGACAAGCGCTCCGGCTCATATGACGTATCCTGCAAAGGTTATTCCTTATAAGGAAGCGAAACATGTTCATGCCGGAAAAGCGGAAGATTCCAATGAGCGTACGATAAATCAGTATATACATCCTGATGTTCTGGAAACCTGTCAGCTTTCAATGGGGCTGACGCATCTGGAAAAGGGTTCCGTATGGAATACGATGCCGGCTCATACGCATGAACGCCGTATGGAAGTATACTTTTATTTCGACGTACCGGAAAATCAGGTTGTATTCCATCTGATGGGTGCTCCGTCTGAAACCCGTCATATGGTTATGCATAATGATGAAGCGGTGATCAACCCGTCGTGGTCCATTCACAGCGGTTGCGGCACGACGAACTATACGTTCATCTGGGCTATGTGCGGTGAAAACCGTACCTATACCGATATGGATCAGATTAAAACAGAAGATCTTCGTTGAAGGTTGGAATTGCAGAATTCGTCTGACTTTTGCAATTGTGCCGATTACTTAATATTTTTTATGGAGGAGATTTTATGATTGACCTTAACAGTTTCAGCTTGAAAGGTAAAGTGGCGCTCGTTACCGGCGCTTCTTACGGAATCGGTTTTGCAATTGCTACCGCATTTGCAAGATGTGGTGCGACAATAGTTTTTAATGATATCAAACAGGATCTTGTAGACAAGGGGATTGCTGCTTATAAAGAAGAAAAAATAAAAGCCCACGGGTACGTTTGTGATGTAACAAATGAGGAACAGGTTCAGGAACTCGTAAAGAACATCGAAAAGGATGTCGGAGTCATTGATATTCTGGTAAACAATGCCGGAATTATCAAACGTGTTCCGATGCTGGAAATGTCGGCTGCCGATTTCCGTAAGGTTATTGATGTTGATCTGAATGCGCCTTTTATCGTTTCAAAAGCTGTTATTCCTTCGATGATAAAGAAAGGTCACGGAAAGATTATCAATATCTGTTCCATGATGTCTGAACTGGGACGTGAAACGGTTTCTGCATATGCTGCTGCAAAAGGCGGCCTCAAAATGCTTACCCGTAACATCTGTTCCGAGTATGGTTTTGCAAACATTCAGTGCAACGGTATCGGACCTGGCTATATAGCAACTCCTCAGACTGCTCCGCTCCGTGAAAAACAGGCTGACGGTTCTATGCATCCGTTTGACGCGTTTATACGTGCAAAGACACCGGCGGGACGCTGGGGTACAACAGAAGACCTTCAGGGCCCGGCTATTTTCCTTGCGTCAGAAGCTTCTGATTTTGTCAACGGACACGTACTGTATGTTGACGGCGGCATTCTTGCCTATATCGGTAAACAGCCCGAGTAGATTCTGCGATCTTTTTTTTGATAGTCAGGTGTGAAACTTGAGTGCCCGCTGATTAAATCACAAAGATTTGATCAGCGGGCATGTATTTTTTTCCGATTTTTAATGCTGCAGGATACGCTTTCCTTAAAGATCGAAATCATAGTAAACACCACGTTGTGTAAATCCGGCAAAACCATCCTGTTCGGGGGTGTATGACGCATAGTTATCACCATAATGGCACAGATACATTTTTTTCCTGATATCAGCGGGAAGTGTTTTCAGTTCTTTATAAGAAGCGTGTACGCCTCCTTCAAAAAACTGGCAGTCATGGAATACATATTCTACCGGATAGCTGGTAAACATCCAGTCAAGCAGATCTTTATCAAACCGGGTATCTCCCGGAAACAGGATACGGTTGTCAACAAGTATTCCGATAGAATAGAATGAATTGCGCCAGCTTCCTGCGCTGTCGGGGATATGCTTCGTACGGAAAATTTTCAGGTCGATGGTTCCGATTCTGGCTGTGTACAGGGGCCTTGGGGTGTCTGTCAGAAAATCAGGATTGATCTGCTCAAAATAATCATCGAATTTCATATAGGCGCCGTCCGAGTATTCGCCGTAGGAACAGCCGCCGCTTAACGACTGTTTCCAGAGTATTTTTTTGTAGCTGTTGCTGATAATCATCCTGGGACGCTGCCTTGTGAGATACCGCCCTGTAAGCGCTGCTTCTTCAAGTCCTCCGATGTGGTCTGCGTGAGAATGTGTGATAAGAAACGTTTTGATTTTTTCTATGCCGGTATTATATCCTGAAAATGCAAGGGGGCAGAGTGTTCCGCAATCGACAAGAATATGATCGTTGCCTTTTATGATTATCAGATTTGTCTGATAGTTTTTTTTTGAAAAAGCACTTCCGGTTCCTATAAAGAAAAAACAGAGGTCGCCATCATTCGTCAGCTGTATGGAATCGTTGAATTTCAGTATTTTCACCGTAAAACCCCTTTATCAGAATATAACGCAGAAAAAACATATTTCAGTTCAGAGAATATGTTTCCAGAATCTGTTCCAGTCCGTACACGTCCGTGACTCCTGAAACAAGGAGTCCCCCCATACCGAGTTCAAGAGGCAGTGCAATGTCAATATCGTACCGGTCTCCGATACTCAGGCAGTTTCCGGGTTCAGTTCCCGTTTTTTCCGCTGCAAGCAGGAACGGTTCTTTTGCCGGTTTTGATATATTGCAGGTATCGAGTCCGATTATTACAGGTATGAGTGCCTCGATACCGAGAGCTTCCAGCGTTTTCCGTGCCGGCTTTACGGGATTATTTGTTACACAGATAAGCGTATAGCGGCCGCTTAATTTATGCAGTACTTCTGTCAGTTTTTTATCTTTTGTGAGAAAATGGGAAGGATCAAGAAGTGTTTCACGCCAGCGTATGCTTTCTTCTATACTGATTCCGAACGCTTTCATTGTGTTTCCCATACTGATTTTCTGTCCGCCATGCTGCACAGACCAGTTCTTTCGGTATTCGTTTATCATTGTACGCGCTTCGCCGGGTTGCATACCGCGAAGTTCAGCAAAATGGCGTACCTGAACATCTACCTGCTCGAACGCATAGGCGGGATTTGTATAAAGTGTCGAATCGATATCAAAGATGAGTGTCTGAAGATGTTGAGGTATACGATATACTTTCATGTTCCGGGATAATAAACAGTTGTTTCTTTTACCAGCAGAGCAGCCGCCTGTGAAACTGAGGCATAGATACCAAGGCCTGTCCAGGCAAGAACTGCATCTCCTGTGAGTTCTGCATCCGCACAGCCTGTTACTGCGATAGGATAGCGCATGATATCAGCTTTCAGCTGAAGCCATTCCGGAATTTTTGCCTGTCCACCCGTAATGGTCATTACAGAAGATACTGCAATACCTTCCCGTTTTGCCGCGCTGAGCAGGATTTCAAGCCCCTTTCTGTTCTCTTCTGCAACGCTGTGCATGAGAGCATATTCTTCTCCGGCATGATTTTTGATGCCTTTCTCTGTCAGGTCGGCAAAAGAGTGTTCTTTTGCGGCATGATGTTTGGGATCCGCTTTATAATCTGCAAAACGTTTTCCACTTTCCGGAAAAAGGACCGCGGCATTCCACAGGCCTGGCATTACAGATGGCAGCGTTCGTATTTCGGTTTCACTGAAAGGCCTGCCGGTACACAGGTTCAGCCCTTCGCTTGAACCTGCACAGTCACACAGCTTACCGTTTTCCAATGTATTGGTTCCTATAAGGGCTACAACAAAGTCCGGTCCTCCGCAGAACACGGGGATCTGTCCCGGTAACCTCAGCTTTTCCGTGACATCTTTTATGGTTAACCCCACATTGTATCCGGGCGGTACAAATAGAGGAAGTTTTTTTTCAGGTATGGCAAAGGCAGCCAGTTCCCTTTCCGTCCAGTACGCGGACGTGTATCTTTTTTCGGGCAGGATTGTTACCGCCTTTCCCGTCAGCTGCCAGATAAGATATTCAGGACCGGAAAAAAAAAGAAGAGAGCTTTCCCATTCTGTCGTAAAGATATGTTTAAAAGCCAGCAGCCGCGGGATGAAAAGCGATTTTGTTGTACGCGCGGTTTCCGGGCGGGAATATGTGCTGCTGTCCCCTGCGGATCCTGTCTTCGCATTCCACAGAAGTGTTCTGCCGTTATCAGAAACGATTGTCGGTCCGTTACCGGAGATACACAGGGCACATACGGTCTGCATTGCATCTGAGAATTCACCGGTTGCCCGCTGAAGCGCATCAAACCAGCCGGCAGACAGTTCCGAAGAATCTTCGACTTCATATGCCTGCTGGGAATAAGCGGTAACGGTACCGTCTGCTTTAATCAGTGCTGCTTTCAGCGATGTAGTTCCTATGTCGGTACACAGGATTGTTGCCTCTGTCTTATTCATTTTGTCAGAAGCTACTTCAGCAGTTTTTC
>DCFS01000311.1 GCA_002319875.1 Treponema sp. UBA1798
CAAACCACAGTTTTCCCCATTCGCCTGCTCCATCTATAGTCGCGGCTTCATATAATTCCGGTGCCACCGTCGTCAGCGCAGCTACATAAATAACGGTTCCATAACCCATCTGCCGCCAGATATACGATAACACAAGTACAGCCCTGAAATGACGGGCACTGGCCATAAAATAAACCGGCTTTCCCCCCAAAAATGAGATAAGCGCATTTACCGGTCCATAAGACGGAGACAGGAGATTGACGAAAATACTTCCGACCACAACCCAGGAAAAAAAATACGGAATATAAATGATAAACTGTATAACGCGCTGACTTCTTACAGCCTTCAATTCATTCATCAGCAAAGCGACAATAACCGGAACGGGAAAATAAAATATGATATTGGCAAAGCTCAGTATAAGTGTATTTCTGAACGCTTTCCAGAATATCGCAGAAGTAAACAGTCTTCTAAAGTTCTCAAGCCCGATAAACGACACTTTTGACCGGAACCCGTAATCGGTAAAAGCGAGCCCCAAACCGAGCATCGGAAGGAATTTAAATAATATATACCATATCGCCGCAGGCATAACCATAAAAAACAGCAGTTTCTGATTGTGAAATCTGACTGCGAGAGATTTTTTTTCTCCGTATTGTTGTCTCCCGACACAGTTAGTCTTTTTTTGTTCCATAAGGATCCCCTGCCGTAAAATCTTACCCGGAAGTTTACGGTTATTTTTCATACTAGCGAAATGCTGCAAGGCATTTCATATTCAGCAACAGATGACGGAACATTTCCGGTAGAGCACCGCGGTTCCTGTCAGCAAACCACTTGATTCGTCGGGTTGATGTCCGCCTGCCCGGGATACCAGCGCTTCCGCTTTTTCCCGTATCTGATTCTCGTCAATCATATTTTGCTGCATTACTTCATTCCGTCTATTCCGGTTTACGTTTCATGCTGTTTTACAACCTCAGCAACTGCAAAACAGCATAAAATACCTATTTTTTCAGCGACGCATTCAGATCACGGAGGATCCTGTCACCATCAATACTTTTCCAGAAATTCCGGTACTCATTGAGTCCCTGTTCCAGAGTTACCGTACCTACAACAATTTTGGTAGCTATAGATTCCCGAGTACTCTTGATCGAAGGGCCTATCCTGTCATATTCATCCGAGATACCGACCGGTACATCAGATGAGTGATTAGGACCAAGATTAGGCTGGGCAGCATGGATATATTCACGCTGGGCTTTCAGCCCGGCTATCATTGATTTGTCAAGCGCGAATGGCAGTGTGTCGATGTTCACATTAAGAAATGAATCACTTACCCAGTTAAGGGTATATTTATAACCAGAGTTTGCGGCTTTCTTTGTAGGAACTATAATACCGTTATTTCCCAGTTCATAATGATATCCTTTAAGTCCGATTCCGTAAAATGCCGGATACAATTCAGGATCTGTAACAATTGCTTCGATCAGTCTGACAGCTTCTTTCGGATGCTTCGTCTTCGAGGAAACAACCCACGCAGTCTGTGTCGCCTCATTAAGAGAGCCGCCGTTTCCGTCAGGCCCCACCAGCTTATAAATAAGGAACATGTCCGTTGGCTTCTGTGCAGCAGCCGTATTCTGGACATAATTGATATAATTTGTCACATAGTCGATATCCGAAGCAGACTGTGCAGTATAGGTCTTTTCCCGCATCATGCTGTTTTCCGTAGTAAGAAACTCTTTATTGAGAATTCCGTCCGTATAGAGCTGCTGCAGATATGCCAGAGCCTTTGCCATCCGGGGTTCCTGGAAACCGTCAACATACTTGCCGCCGGACAAATAGACGCCGCCCCATGCTCCGAACGAGTTATAGAAATACTGAAAATTATCAATCCACTTCGGGAATGTAAACGGAACGACATCGGTACCGACCAGTTTTTTCATTTCCGTACGGAATTCTTCCGTCGTGGGCGTATGTGATAATCTGATCCCGTATTTTTGCATGACATCCCTGCGCAGATAAATTGCCTTGCTCTTCGGGTAGTTATAAGGTACAAAATAAGTTTTACCGTTTATCTGCGGTGCGCTGAAGAGTGACGGATCAAGATGAGAAAGAAACGGAGAATGTTTTATATAATCTGTCAAGTCGATAATCTGGTCACGTGCTACCATCTGCGGTATTTTAACCATAGCCTGTGATACAACAAACAGATCAGGAACACTACCGCTGTTTATGAGTGTAGCAAGTTTATCAGGATAACTTGCCAGCGGCGGAATGATCGGAGAAACAACAATTCCCGTTTTATCTTTAATCATGTCGGTAATGGACTGCTGCAGATCGGGGTCAGTACTCAGACCATACGTATTATCAGCTGTTGCAAGCACAAGCGGCGGTACAGATGTTTCCTGTTTCTCACCCGTACCATTGGCAAAAACAGAAAAACCGGCCATTATCAGCATAACGGGAACTAAACCAACCAGAAACTTTTTCAGACGCATAGACATACATTTCCTCCTGTCAAAATATCTGAATGTAATTCCGACGACGCCGGACTTTCCCGGCAACCGTCCGCACGAGATGCGCTATAACCTTTCCAGATAAAGCTTTAACACACCCCGCTCTTATTTCAGTATATGATGATAGTTTCCAGCTGTCGTTATCAGAAACACAGAAATAGTTATACTTTTCCGTATATAATATTAAAATCCGACCGGCATAACCTTGTAATTCCAGTCGGATACAGGCAGATTATTTATAAAAACAGAGAAAGTTTATGACGACAGGGAGCCTATAAAAAAAGTATATACCCGGCAGGACCTTTAAAAAATTACAGAGGTATCCGGGAGCACTGTTTTTAATATTTCAGGAAAAAACATTTTTCAAGATAAGCCATTACGATACAAATAGTTAAGCCACCTTCAAAGGTCTGTTGCTTTCAAAAGTGGCTTTTGCAGTAAGTTTACAGCTGGAAACTGTTATTTTACGGCAGGCAGATGCCGGTATGACATTTATTGAGTACCTTTTTACGGATCAGACAGCTGCAAGGCCACGGTCTAT
>DCFS01000059.1 GCA_002319875.1 Treponema sp. UBA1798
TGTTCCCCATCTCATGCATGATGCCACTATTGAAGAAATATCCTTCGCCTTCGTGTACCGTCCATGTACCATCATTATCGCGAACCGTAAGGCTTCCATCGGTCACGATACCGAGTTCGATGTCATTATGCCAGTGCCATGGTATTTCACCGGTATAGAAATTGTCAAACCACTGGTCGTGGAACGTACAGGGAAAGAGCAGCGTTCCATGCTGCATACCGTCTGTTGAGCCGTTTTCTGACATATATGCATCCTTTCCTGATATTTTGATAGTATTGTTATACTATTTGCAGAAATAATAGAAGATTTATATTTATTTTGCAAGTATATTTATAAGCGTGAGAGGTGAAACATGAAAAATATTACATTGTATGTAGCCGATATGAACGGATTTTTTGAAGCCGTCAATTCCAGCAAAGGAAAAGTACTTATTACGGATTCAAACGGCAAAAGTGCTGACCTCCGTCATAATGCTTTCCTGCAGGAACTGCTGCTGACAGCACATAAAGGGAATACACAGACGGCAGTAGAACTTTTTGTTGAAAATCCTGCTGATTTCAGTATTTTTATTGATTTTATGATGAGTGACAAAATCGCCTGCTGACCGTATATTACACAGGCACGTTCCGTGCATTTCTCCGTCATCCGGGGATATATTCATTTCATGAACTCTTTCAGGGCCTTCCGGTATGCTTCCGGCTCTGAAAGATAACTTGCGGCGTGATCTGCATGTGTTTTCAGAAACTGCTTCGGGGCGGCACATGCATCATAGTTTTCTTCAGACATTTCAAAAGGTACGAAGGTATCTTTATCTCCGTGGATAAACAGCACCGGTATATGGTTTTTTTTAAGCGCTGTTACCGTTGAATACTCCGTGATACTGAACCCTGCCTGTATACGCGTAATAATATCCGCAACAGGAAGAATAATATCAGCAGGCAGGTGGTAATCACGGGTAAGTACTATTTTCAGAATACTGTGCGGATCCGTATATCCGCAGTCTGCAATAAAACCTTTTACATTATCAGGCAGGGGCAGACCTGTCGCCATAAGAACCGAAGTGCTTCCCATTGAAATACCCATTACCCATATCGGCAGATTCCCCGTATAACGCTTATACAGATACTGTATCCAGTCCCGGCAGTCATATCGCTCACGGATGCCGAACGTAAGGTATTTTCCGCCGCTTTTTCCATGGGCCCGCATATCGCAGAGCAGAACATTATACCCCTCTTTATGAAAATAGTTGTAAATTCCGGCAAATTCAAAAGAGGCGGTACTATGGAAACCGTGCATCATCAATACGGAGCCTTTTGCCTGCTGCGGAGATTCCGCAGCAGGCAGCAGCCGTGCAAAAAGTTTCAGACCGTCATAGGATGTAATATAAACATTTTCTGTTTTCTGCGAAGACAGCCATACTTCATCCTTTTTTATTTCACCTGCAAATATTGCGCGGCTTCCTTTTTTCCCCGGTTCCGGCCATCCTTTTACCGGTCTGCGCAGCATGGCATTTACAAGGTACATAGATATAACTGTACTGAATAGTATACCTGATATAAGAGCAGAGAAAAAGAAATACAATGGAATTTTGTATATGAGATGCATGTTTTTATTTTAAGCAGGCATCTTATAAATGTCAAATAGTACGCTTCCTTCTTCAGTTTTTCTGGATAGCCATCCGGTGTGTATGCAATCCCCGTGCGGTCCTGCCGGGTACTGTTTTTGTTTTACTTTTGCCCGGGCTTCAGGCGCGCGAATACAGTACCTGTGTATACAGTCTGAAATATATCAGGAGCACCATAGTATATACATTTTTTGAGATACAGATTATTCCCGAATCCGATATTGACATGGCTGCTTACCGGTACTTCGTAATCAAGATTACTGATGCAGACAAAATCCCATCCGGAATGTGCTCCGGTTTGAACCTGGTCAGGAAAGTCCCACATGGCATAAAATCTTGTACCTGTATTCAGAGTCTGCCCCTGACTTCCAGTTCTTTTCCACATAAAGACAGACTCAAAACCTGTGTTGTAACTGTATTCACGCCGGGTTTTTGTCTCCGGAACAAGGTCATGCATAAAGTAATAATAATCGCTTGTCCCAAGCAGCAGCGTATCAAGATGCCACTGCCATTCTATGGTACTGGCTTTATTTCTGATCCTCTGCTTAATCGCGAATCCCGGTGAAAGGGCAGAAAGTTCCATAAACGA
This sequence comes from Treponema sp. UBA1798, assembly GCA_002319875.1. Lineage (GTDB taxonomy): Bacteria > Spirochaetota > Spirochaetia > Treponematales > Treponemataceae > Treponema_D. Next base: position 2,214 of record DCFS01000059.1, read on the forward strand.
ATGCCAGATAAAATCATAGTCGAACACAATACCGATCGTGGTATCTTTATTTTCTCCCATATCGGGAGCGCGGGAAAACAGCATGCCGTTACTCAAAATCGTAATATCATACATGAAATCGGCGTTGCTCCCGGAATCTTCTCCCGAACCGGCGCCAAAAGCGCCGCCCATCGTAAGCTCGAACTGACTGTACGGTTCGTTTGAATCCCATCCGTACGGATCATTATATATTACCGTAAACTCCGGTGAAATGAAAACCGGATATAATTCACTGTCGGAATCCGGAGCATCGTTTCCGCTGAACCATGAGTATGTTTTCGTTGTCCCGACTGAAAATTTCAGAGAGATATCATAGATGTGCCCTGTCGTACCACGGGGTTTTTCACCTGTGACAAACTCTGTATAGGTCCTCATAGGGTTTATAAGATATCCATACAGACGGTTGATCTGGTCCGCTTCAAGCGAAAGGCGGTAAAACATTTCGCCTACCGCAAAACCTCCTATCGGGGTGTAAATAAGATCATTTTTGGAAGGCGCATTGAGTTCATACAGATACTCCCACGCTGTTGAAGCCAGCGTTGCCATAAAAAAAGATTCTGCTGCATTCAGATTGGAGCCGCGGGCGGCCATATAGGTAAGGGCACCCTGATACGGGTGTAATGCGAAATTTGTCCAGTACCAGTCAGTATCCCATGACTGCTGCCGGTCATAGAAATGTATTACATCGTCCCATCCGACTTTAGCCCATGAAGCCCGGGAAACAAATCTGTTCCAGCTTGAGATCGTGGTATTCACAAGCATCATACCACCGAAAGCTGCAAGGTAATGTTTTTCCGGCTTGTCATTAACGGCTGATACCGTTGAGGCGTCCATTTTCTGCAGGTTAAAGGTAATTTCGTGCTGTTCATTGTGAAAAGAATCCGTCTCACCGGAACAGGGAAACACTGCTATGATGGTTGACACAAACAGAAAGCAGATAAAATGAGATTTAAGCATACAACATCCTGAAGAAGATTTTACACATTATATTGAGTTTTCCCGTTATTTGTCTATAGACCGCATTATTTTAATAATTTGTCTGATTTTTGAATTACTTCTATAATAAAAGCTGTTTGCAAATTGTAAAAAATCTGATACGGACCGGTTCTGTGTTGTTATGGTGCTGAATCTTATGATCGGACAGGTGACACCACCGTCCGGTGTGTGCCTCTTTGTCATTGCTGATATTGAAAAAATGAACCGTGACAGATTGTATAAAGCAAATTTGCCGTTTATAATACCATTAATTTTGGTGCTGTTCATGTGTACCTGTATTCCGGGAATCGTCACATGGCTGCCATCGGTTTTGACAGGAGCAAAATAATAAAATGCAGGCAGTTACCAGACTTTCAATTGTGCAGCAGGTAGTCAACAGTATAAAGGACTACCTGTTTACAGACGGTATAAGGGAAGGCGATAAACTGCCTGCTGAAATGAAGTTGTGCAACATGCTTGGTGTCGGGCGCGGAACTGTCAGGGAAGCAATCCGTATACTTGAAACTCTCGGGTATGTGGAAATACGTCCCGGGAAAGGTGCCTTTATTTGCAGTACAAAGGAAATAGGTGTGACCGATGTTGTCAACTGGTTTTCAGAGCATGAAATAGAGACAAGGGATCTTTATGAGGTCAGGAGGGCAATAGAGCCGTATGCAGCCCGGCTGGCTGTAGAACGCTGTACAGATGCTGATATCGGGCATTTGAAACTGATTCATGCAGACCTTCTGAAGGCAGTTGACGGGAATAATGTTTCACAGATTGCACTATGTGATGAGCTTTTTCATAAATATATAGTTGAATGCAGTAAAAACAGATTGCTTATCAGTATTGCCAAACAGATAAATGCCCCGCTGAAAGAATTCAGAAGTAAAACTTTTTACATACGGGAAAACGCGGAAAACATACGTCAGCCGCATGCTGCGATTCTTGATGCATTTGTGCAAAGAAATCCGGATGCGGGAGAACAGAGCATGATAGCACATTTGCAATGCATAGAGCATGATTTCCGCAAACTGAAAAAATAAAACAGCGTTTATGGTGTATCATATTCCAGAAGTTCTATTTCCACACCATTCGGATCCCGCAGCAGTCCTCCGGTAAATCCGAGTTCAGGCGAAGGCGCAACCGGTATGTGAAAGGGATATCCTGCCTCTGTTA
>DCFS01000049.1:0-3040 GCA_002319875.1 Treponema sp. UBA1798
GTCATCATTTCCGTGACTATTTTACGGTGTATCTTGTCCAGACATTTCTCATAATTACGGACACCTGCCTCCCGTGCATATTCTTCGGCAATCATAACAAGCGCATCTTTAGTATATTTAATCTGATTTTTCCCCAGTCCGTTCTTTTCAAGATTTTTCGGGATAAGATATTTCTTCGCAATTTCAATTTTTTCCTGGTCGATATAGCCGGAAAGCTGAATTATCTCAGCACGATCAAGCAGAGGACCGGGAACAGAATCCAAAGTATTTGCCGTAAGGATAAAAAATACGCCGGAAATATCGAACGGCAGATCAAGATAATTATCCCTGAATGAAACATTCTGCTCCGGATCAAGGACTTCAAGGAGCGCGCTGGCCGGATCTCCCTGATAACTGGAGCCCATCTTGTCGATCTCATCGATCATGAATACAGGGGCTTTCGTTTTCGTAATCTTGAGGCCTTCGATGATTTTGCCCGGCATGGCGCCGATATAAGTTCTCCGGTGACCCTTGATTTCCGCTTCGTCACGCATACCGCCTACCGAAAACCGGTAAAAAGGTTTTTTCATCGCATGAGCGATAGAATGACCGACACTTGTTTTTCCGACGCCGGGCGGACCTACAAGCAGAAGAATAGACCCCTTATTATCTTTTTTGAGCTTGCGTACTGAAAGATATTCCATTATACGTTTTTTTACATCGTCAAGACCGTAGTGATCATGTTCAAGGATTTTCCGCGCGTCATCGAGGTTATAGGACTCGACCGGTTCATCGAGCCAGGGCAGATTTGTTATCAGTTCGAGAAAGTTCCTTGTACCGATAAATTCCGCAGAATTCGGATCCATAAGATGAAACTTTTCAAGTTCATCCTCAACTGTCTCCTTTATTTCGCCTTCAAAATGAAATTTATCTATTTTTTCCTTGAATTTCTGATAATCGGTTCCATTACCCTCGCTGTCAACGCCAAGTTCCTCCTGGATAGACTTCATTTCCTCCCGGAGAAAATATTCACGCTGATTCTTTTCTACCTTTTCGTTCAGTTCATTCTGGATTTTTTTCTGTACACGCAGCAGTTCCTGTTCTTTCTTGATGTACACAAGGACCTGTTCCATACGCTGGCGGACATTCAGCATCTCAAGTACTCGCTGCTGTTCATTTTTGTCTATATTAAGGATGGAAGCTATAAAATCTGCAATCTTTCCGGGATGGTCGATATTAACCATATTGAGCCGCATCTCTTCGGAAAAAAGCGGGTTATTTTCGGAAACTTCCTTCATCTCACTTATAAGGGCCCGTGTGAGCGCTTTGACTTCGAACGTATCGTCTTCTTCATCATTCAGATATTCGACCGCCGCGACGATCGGGGTGGAAGAATTAAGCGCCTTGCGTATGCGGAACCGTTTGATAGTGGATATGAATACATTCAGACCGCCATCAGGAAGGTTTATCTTTTTTATGATACGCGCGACGGTACCGACATCGTGAAGATCGGTAATAGCAGGATTATCAGTATCATTTTTCAGCATGACAATACCGATAAAACCATCACTTTCATATGCCTGTTCAATAACCTTGGTGTCGTCCGAAGAGTTTATCATGAGGGGCGTAAAAATTCCGGGAAAGATAGGTCGCCCCTGCAGAGGAACCAGCAGCAGTTTATTCGGAAGCATCTGCTCAACCGCCAGAATGGAATTACCTCCCGGACTACCAGGACTGCTTTTCACCCCGGCAGCCTTTTCATCGTTACCTTCTTCGGCCTGTTTCTGATCCTGTTCCTGTTTTATATCTTCCGCAGAGTCCTGTTCTGCCGCAGCTTTCATTGCGACTGAAGAATCTTCTGCGCCGTCAAGCTTTGCCAGTTCATCAAGCGACTGATCAAGTTCTTCCGGTATAGTATCGGTTTCATTAGTATTTGCCATACGATAAATATACACTCAATTTGACAATAACGGCAACAACAGTTGCAAAAATGCAGATATGCGGTACAGTTTAGTACCAAAACTTGACAACAGGGAAAAAGGGTTATAGGATTTAAACCGATGAAACAGGAAAAAAACCCGGACGAACTTGAGCAGGAAAACAGACAGCTCAAGGAGCAGGTCGCAGACCTTCTGATCCATAACGACTATCTGGAACAGTATTATACCGCAATGGTATACGGAAGCTCAGTAGTTTATGAAGTTGATGCGACAACTGATACGGTGACAAAGGTACCTGAAATTCTCCTTTCCTTCCTGAATCTTGACGAACATACGTCTTATACCAGTTTAATAGAAGCCATCTGTGTGACATTCGTTGTCGAAGCAGACACAAAAGCCGTGACGGAAAAAATATCATGCGATGCCATGATCAGAGAATTCAGATCAGGGGTTAAGCAGATTTCGGCAGAGTACCAGGCCAAAGGTTTTGCAGCTGATATAAACTGGTACAGAAACAGGATATATCTTATACAACACCCCGTTTCGGGCCACATCTGCGGCGTCGCTACCATAAGAAATATCGAAACACAGAAACAGAGTGAACTCCAGCTTATCGACAGGGCGCATCATGATCCCCTTACCCATCTGTGCAACAGGACGAGCATGCAGGAACTGGTTGAAAAGGCACTGACCGAATCTTCCCTGACCCATGGCGTTATCATAATTGATGTCGATAATTTCAAATATATCAATGATAATTTCGGACATCAGGCCGGAGATATCGTACTGGCCAATTTTGCTGCCATGCTGTCAAAAAAATTCCGGCAGTACGATATCGTTTCCCGTATCGGCGGGGATGAATTCCTTATTTTCATGAAAACAGCGGGAGAGGACATCGTTACCCGCCGTGCGGAAGAAATACGACAGGCATGTGTTTCCCTGATGCCGGATACACCTGAAATAAAGATAACAACAAGTATAGGCATTGCCATGTATCCGCAGCACGGAACAACATTGAAAAAACTTTATGCAAATGCAGATACGGCACTCTATGCTTCCAAAACCGGCGGGAAAAACAGAGTGACTATATTCCACGAGGGACTGGTAAAACCGGAAAAAAC
>DCFS01000049.1:3433-7339 GCA_002319875.1 Treponema sp. UBA1798
TTTTACAATTGGAATACCCGGTGTAATGATGGAAAATTATAAATCATTGTTGTATAAATCTTTATAATTTTCAAAAATTGTTCTGCCATTCTTAAATAACGAGCCCGCTGAAGGCAGCGGGGTATGAAGTTTTTACAGGTATTGTAGTCGGGATTTAATATCCTTCATACGCCCCCGGGGCGGGGTATTAAACCCTTTGCACGAATAAATATTATGGAGGTTATACTATGAAAAAAACTCTTTTTATGTTGTCATTAGCTGCAGCGGCTTTTCTCATGATCAGCTGCGGTACGACAAAGGAAGCTGCAAAAGCAGAATCTTTTGAAAAAACGAAGGCACCGGCTCATAAAGTAATCGGAGCGGAAGGTGTAGAGCAGCCTGACTGGGTTAACGCTCCGCCTGTTCCTGATGATAATGGCCTGTATGGCGTCGGTTCTGCAAAAATGTCAAGCAAACAATATTCCCTGTCTGCAGCCCAGCTCGCAGCCCGGACAAATCTGGCTTACGAATTAAAGGTGGAAATTACCGCAACTGCAACAAAAGTCGGAAAAGATACCGGTATGGCGCAGGATGCCATCAACGGTTTTGAAGAAAAAATGAGACAGAGTACGGATCAGATGCTTCAGGGATCACGACAGGTTGACCGCTGGGTGGATCAGGATGAAACCGTATGGATTCTGATGTTCCTGCCCTATAAGGCAATGCTGCCGGCTGTAAATGAATCCGTAAAGGAATACAGTCCGAGCACTAAATCAGAGATCACCGATGCTTATCTGAAAGCCGCTGCTGCTGATCTTGATGCCGTCGCTGCAAACCAGGCAAAGAAATAAGTCTTTTTGCACAGTTCCGGTAATTGCATAAATACTACGTCAGGGGTAATACAGGAGACCGTTCATGAAAAAGATTATTCATTCACTTATACATTATACTGCTATAGCAGGAACTTTTGCGGGTTTGTTGTTGCTGGGTGGCTGCGCGACACAGCAGTCAGTAGCACGCGTATCTTCAGACACGCAAATGGATCTCAGCGGATACTGGAACGATACCGATGTCCGGCTGGTTGCTGAAGATATTATAAACCAGTGTCTTGCGTCTCCGCGGATACAGAATTTTGCGGCGACCCATAATGGAAAAGTACCGGTCGTTATACTCGGCTCATACCGTAACCAGAGTGATGAGCATCTTGATACATCCATTCTTACAAAAAAACTTGAAACGGCACTTGTAAACAGCGGAAAAGTTGAGTTTGTTGCAAGTTCTTCAGAACGCAGCGAAGTACGGACAGAACGTGAAGACCAGCAGGCAAACGCCAGCGAAGCAACTGCAAAGAACCTTGCAAACGAAACAGGTGCTGATTTCATGATGCAGGGTTCCGTAAAAACAATCATCGATTCAAATAAAAAAACGATGACCAGAACCTATTTTGTAAGTACGGAGCTCATCGATATCGAATCTAACAAAAAGATATGGATGAACGAAAACGACAGTATCAAAAAAGTGATCAAGCAGTCGTCTGCCCGGTTGTAATATGAATAAACGTTTATTTCTCTCTGTTCTGTTTTGTACTGTTGTCTGCACCGCTTTTGCAGGCGGCAGCAGGGATTCTGCTGCGCCGACACAAAAAAATACAAAAACAGAACCTTTATGGGTAAATAAACCGGACACGGATTATCCGGCCGAGCAGTATTTCACGGCAGCAGGTTCCGGGACAACCCGCAGTGATGCTGAAAACAACGCTGTCGCTGCTGTCGGAAAAATACTGCGGCAGAATATCAGCGCGGTGGAACAAAGTCAGATATCCGTCAGTACGGAAAACACAGGGCTTTCCACCTACCTGTCCAATGTCCAGACGTCCACGTCACTAAAGGACATATCCGGAATTACGATAAAGGAAAACTGGACAGCACAGGATGGAACGGAATATGCGCTTGCAGTGCTGGACCGTAAAGTAACAGGTAACTATTATAGTCAGAAAATCGATGAAAATTCTTCGAAAATAAGCGAACTGTTAAAGCTCGTACAATCTGAACAGGGAACATTTAAAGGCTGTGCCGACATTATGCAGGCCTATCAACTCTCAAAGGAAAATGATTCCTATCTTGAGCTGCTCTCGGTTATAAAACCGGCATTCCGTGAACTGATTATGCTTCCTTATACAAGCAGCGCCTCAGTAGGAGCTGCTGCAGGAAAGCAGTTCAATACCGTAACGGTTGTGATCAATGTTTCCGGCGATGACAGCGGGCGTATTTCCAATGCACTTTCTTCGGTACTCGGAGGGATGGGCTTTAAGACGATGGGCGGCAGTTCAGGCGGTGCGGACGACAAAGTTCCGTACACCCTGTTATGTACAGTTTCTTTCGAACCGGTAACCATGACTGACTCAAAATACAGTTTTGTCCGCTATATTGCAACGACAGAACTCATTGAATCGGCAACGGGAAAAAATATCCTTTCCTGGTCGAAGAACGGAAGAGCAGGAAAACTATCGCCGGATGAAGCCCGGCAGGCTGCCGTCCGTGCGCTGGAAGCGGATATTCAGAGTGAATATAGTACAGCATTCAATTCGATACTGAATGCTCAATAAACAGAAAGTATTCTGTTTTTCTCTTTAAGAATCAGGCTGCCCTGCGGTTCGTTTACCACAGGGCAGCCTTTTTTCTACCCCACGGTAAAACAGGTTTGAATATAAACACATTTCTCAATACAGGTTCCTTCTTTCAGAACAAAGTTTCTCTTGACAGTAACAAAGACGAACGATATACTGGTTTCTGTTGTTACTTTACAAAGTAACAACAGATATTATTATGTAAGGACCTATGATGAACAAAAGGACGGATAGTATTTATTTCACCCTGCCGTGTGACAGGTATACACCGTATTCACTTGCAAAGAAAATCGGGGCAAAAGCGATCCTTGAATCTGCAAGTTTTGCCAGAGGAAAAGAACGGTATTCAATTATTATGGCAGAAGAAGCTTTTCATATTCTGCAGGATGATGAAGGTATCTCATTTCTTATAGACGGACGCAGAGTCCCCTTTACATCCGGAATGAAAAAAGAAGATATTCTTGATGCCCTTCTTTATGTTGCAGAACAGAATCCTGATCCTCCTGAAGGTATTCCTCTTCCGGCGTCAGGTATCGGGTATTTAAGCTATGAGTTTGCGGCCAGATGCGATACGATTCTATTCAATCCACAGCAGGACGAACTTCATATACCTGAAAGTGAATTCATAGCCGGGCATCTGTACATCGTATTCGATCATTTTACGGAAAAAATCCATATATTCGCATTAAATTATACAGAACATCAGATCGATCTGCATAAGGCCGTCGCCAATTTGAAACGACGGCTCGGCGATATGGACTTTTCATATCTGGAACCGCCGGAACCGGATGTCCCCTGCACTATCATCACGGATCAGGAACAGTCAAAGCGGGAATACTGTTCTAAAGTCGCAGAACTGAAAAAACATATCGTTGCAGGAGATATCATACAGGCAGTTCCTTCCCGGAGACTGCAATTGGAAAGTGATGTCCCTGCAATGGAAATCTACCGGAGACTGCGATCTCTGAATCCGTCCCCTTACCTGCTGTTTATTGATTTCGGGAAGTGTCAGATTGTCGGTTCCTCACCGGAAAGTCTTGTACGGGTACGCCATGGAGAGGCTTCAATTCGTCCCATAGCAGGAACACGGCGTCGCGGCAGGAATGCGGCAGAAGATGAAAAACTCAAACAGGAACTGGAGAATAATCCGAAAGAACGTGCTGAACATCTCATGCTGGTAGATCTCGCACGAAATGATCTTGGAAGAGTGTGCAGTCCCGGTTCCGTAAACGTCGTCAGATTTATGGAATGTGAAGAGTTCAGTCATGTCATGCATCTTGTAAGCGATGTAACCGGAAAAA
>DCFS01000320.1:0-7523 GCA_002319875.1 Treponema sp. UBA1798
GTTTGTCATAATAAAGAGTATATAAACGATACAATGCATCTTCGTTCCGGGGATTTGCAATCAGGCTTGAGCGGAGATCGGTGAGAACAGCCTGCTCTCCGCTCATGAGAAAACTCCGCCGATAGTATAAAAAGCTTTTCATACGGGAAGACGCATTCGGAAGCAGGGAATTGATTAAATCGGCAGATTCCGTCCGGCGGCCAAGTGCAAAAAGGACCTCAAGATAAGCCTGCAGGACATGTTCATCTGAAGGATTTTTTCCATAAAGGGAAGATACGAGCGACCACGCTTCACTGGTTTTTGCAAGCGCCAGACATATTTTGATATGGGTATAGATACTGTCGGAAGCAATCCCGTCTTTTTTTATCAATCGGGAACTCATAGTATACGCCTCAGACCAGTTTCTTTCCTGGACCAGCGATTTTATTGAAATATCGAGTGCAGCGATATTTGACGGATCCTTTTCGAGTACCGTTTTCACCAGTTCCGCCGGAGTCTTCCCGTTTACCGTTTCTCCGGCAGAAGCAGCAATCTCTGCTGCAAACAAAAGTATGGAAGAATCATCCGGATACAGGGAAACAGCCTGGTTCATCGTCTCGGCTGCGCCTTTCAGATTTTTATTCCAGTCACGCTGAATACGTGCACGCAGCATCAAATAATCTTTTGATGTTTTATCCGAACGCGAATACACATCGAGCAGCGAAGCTGCTTTTATATAATCCCCCTCTTCGACAAGAATACGTGCACGGAAAAGGATATATCCCAGATCAGCAGGATTCTGCTGCAGCACGCGCGCGACATACAGCTCAGCTGAACTGAAATTCCCTAAAGCAAAGGATGTCTCCGCACAGAGTTTCAAAACAGTAACGTTATCAGGGTAATGATTTACAAACCTTTGTGCTATATCCGAAGCCTGCTGAATCTGACCGGTATTGCTCAAAGCATTTGCCCATGCACAGGCTGTCTGCAGACATTCTGTATCCTGTTTTGCAGCTGCAGCAAAGTACTGAAGTGCATCCGGCAGTTTCCCCTCCCGCCGGTAAAGAATACCAAGCAGATAATTGGCAAGTACGGAATCGGAAGCCATACCAAGCGACAATTTCAATGCCGTTTCCGAATCCGCATAATAATCTGTTCTCGACTCATTTGTAAGTAAAACCAGAGAGGGAAGAACAAGTGTTAAAAAATCGGTATTACCGGTACTCGAATCATATACTCCCTTCACTGCAGAATCGATAGCCCCCAGATATGCCGTTGCCTGATTCACAGCGGGAATTTCCCAGTCCACAGATTCTGTCGGCCAGGCAATTTTCATAACGCCGGCAGCAATCGACAGGAGGACTTTTTCCGGTTCAGTATAATCAATGCTTGCCTTTCTGAGTTTTGAAACTGCATCCCGGAGAGAACCGGGTGAACCTTTCATCATATCCTTCATTATTTCCGGGTCTATGTCATGAAAATAGGAACTACTTATTTTGTCCGGTACACGAAGAGGAACAGAGTCGGAACCAGTAGAATTTTCTTCTGATTTTGCCACCGTATTCAGAGGCACATCTTTCGGTACACTGGTACAGGAAAGAAGCAATAACAAAAAAACTGCAACAAGAATCCAGACTCCAGCGCAGTTTTTTCCGGAGAAAGTCACTTGCCATCTCCATTATCATCAAAGTCGTCATCAGAACTTATATCCATCTCCGTATCAGTACCGGAGTTATCTGTCATATACGGAAAAACAGAGCTGAAATTTCTCTGGTACTGAAAAGTACCAATAAGCAGCCCGCCGATGAAGATTAAAACCACCGGCCACCATATCGAAATAAATTCCCTTAAAGGCATCCTGATGATATGAAAGGAAAAAAGGCAGAAAAACAACCCCAGGAATATAAGCAATATAGCGGGAAAAAGATACATAGTACGTATGGTCCGATATCTGAAATATCCTGACGGGACAAGTGTCAGGCCACAGAAAATTACACAAACCGGCCATAATTCACGAAATGAAACAGTAACAAGGCCTGCACGGAAAACAAGAATCAGGAAACCGGAAAAACATAAATTCATTCCCAGAAAAAGCTGATGCGCCCTGTGAGTGAACGCAAGAGACAGGTAAAGCAACAAGCCTCCCAAAAAAAGCATTATTATCGGGCAACGGTAAAGTGATACCGTTGGAATATCTGAAAAAAAAACAACAGGCAAAACCAGACCTGCCAGGATACAGAGGATTCCAATAGCAAGAATTATATATAAAACTGGTGCCGAGAATTTTTTCATGAGCTTCTCCGGGAATATGTACTTTGCAAATATTGATTTGATGCTATTAATAAGAATACACCATGAAAGGCTGTCTTGCCAATAACAAAGTACTATGTTAGAGTAAAAATATGCATGTAAAAATAAAGCTGGCTTTATTATGCGCAATTCTTTTTGCTGCAACAGGCTGTTCATCAAGGAAAGATGAAAAGCAGATAAATATGCAAAAAAAGATAACTGTTATGCAGACCCAGTTAAAAAAACTGCTTGATAATACAAATTTGAATCCGGAAGGCCGCTATGCCGTTATTAACAGCATGGCCAATAATCTTATTGCTGAAAAAAATTATAATCAGCTTATTCTTTTTCTTTCAGACTGGGTGGAAAGGCACCCGAAAGATACGTATAACACCTACTGGTTGTTCATGACTGCATATGTGTATATGCAGCAGGGGGCAGATCCTATGGCCGCATATTATTTTGACCGTATTCTGCAGGACTATCCTGACATAATGGTAAAAAACCAGTCTGTCCATTTTCTGTGTCTTCAGCATCTTATCAGAATCAGTACCAGACCTTCTGACCGTATAAAATATTTCAATGAACTGATATCAAGATTTCCCTCCAGTGTTAATATAACAGAATTGTACATCCGGCTGGCCCTTGAATACGAAAAAGAAGGTGAATGGGATCAGGCGTTGAAAGCATGTTCTTTATTCATTGAACAGCCGGATGCAGCGACGATCCAGATAGCAGGAGTCCCTGATGCATATGCCAATGCAAAGCAGCTTGTCGATTTTAATAATTCTCCCAAAGACTGGACATTTGAAAGCCTTGATGCTCTTGAAACAGCCGTCAAAAATGCCATTTCAGCTTATGACTGGCATTCTCTGGATAAATATAAATCGAAAGTCAATTTTTTTGTCATGAACTGGAACCAGACTGGTACAGACTCAAGCGGAGAGGAAGAATTTTCCATGCGCAATTTTATGCTCGGGAATTCCATTCATTTTAACCCGGAACTCGACGACACATCAAATCCGAATGAAGCTTACCTTAAAACATGGGGATGGAGCCAATATATTTCAGTCTGGTATCTTTATTTCCGCAAAGTAAATTTCCCGGTAGATCCTGAAATACACGGCCGCTGGGAATGGGCCGGTATTTATTTTGGTGAGAAGTTTTGATAAAAGGTAATAATAGATATATTACTGCAGCAGTCTCTTTATGCTTGTTCATGACAAGTATACCTGCATATGCAGTCGAATATAAAGCAATAGATATTCCCGGTGCCGATCAGCCGGCAGTTATTAAAATCCGTAATGATTTTCTGAAGCCTTCCGGTGTAAAAAAACTGATGGACATACTGGACAATGCAGAATCATACCGTCTCTATGTACATAAAAAACTAACAGCAAAAAACATGCCTTCCAGCCTTGAATATCTGCCCGTAGTTGAGTCCGATTATAATCCGTCAGCAAAATCGAAAGACGGAAACGGAGTAGGAATGTGGCAGTTCATGCCGAACAGTACAGATCCATTTCTTGTACGCAATGAATGGGTTGATGAAAGACTTGATCCATGGAGATCGACTGATGCAGCATTATCAAAACTTTCAGATAACTACCACGTATTTAATGACTGGCTTCTTGCCGTTGCAGCATATAACTGTGGAGCCGGAGCTATGGTCCGGGCCCTTAAAAATGTACCGGAAAAAACATTCTGGTATCTGGCCGAAAACAACCTGCTGCCAGACCACACAATCCGTTATGTACCCAAGCTGCTGGCTATAGCAGATATTGTACAGAACAGTGCATATTATGGCATAGAACTGCCCGCAGCAGTACGTGATGAAGAAAATCCTTTAACAGCTCATTGCGGGGAATTTGACTATATAACAGTAAAAGTCATGATTTCATTGACACAACTGGCAGGAGAACTCAGAATAGATGAAATGATGCTGGAAAAACTTAATCCTGCCCTGCTCAGGGGAGTAACTCCTCCTGATGGATCATACAGCATACGACTTCCAAGCGGTATGCAAACGACGGCAGAACATGCATTAACACAAATAAAAACTTATAAAACATTGAATGTTCACACCATCATCAAAGGCAACACGCTCTGGTCTCTGTCTCGGACCTACGGGATAACAGTAGAAGACATCTGTACGGTAAATGCTATATCTCCAAAAACGACTCTTGAAATCGGCAAAATCCTATATATACCGGTTAAATCTTCCGATAATTAAAAGACTGGTGAATAATCCCGCTGTGATTATTCACCAGTATAGATAAAAGCTCCCTATATTTCCGGACCACAGGTACTATGTCGTATTTATTTCGTAATACAAATTATTTTTTTCTCTTTTTTATATCTCTCATCGTTTCCACAACTCTCCCGATATTCTCACAAAATGATCCTGACAACATTTCCCCGTCAGATATATCATCTTCCAGCAGGGTTGACTGGACAAAAGGGCAATTCTATTCCATTGTCTCACTTGATACTGAAAAAGCCGGCATTCCCCTGCCTTCCGGGAAAAACTCCGCAGTAAACCAGATAAATATGGAACTTCCGAAATTAATTAAAGACCCTCTTCTGTCACTGCCTGTGAACTCGTCAGAACACCTTGGTGATCTTGTCCTTGATGAAACGTTAACCCTGGAACAACTGACATCTATCATTGATAACGGCAGTCGTACTCCCGGAGTGTTTTCGGGAGGAGGTACAACACTTGAAACGGATCATACACTGAATTTACAGAATATTATTTCATTAATGGTCCGTCATCATCACCCGTATCTTCAGGAAGAACCTATAGAAAAAATATCCTCGCGCCCATATAGCGGCATCATAATAGATGCACGGGGTAAGCTTGCCGTACAGGGAGAATTCCTTGACGATACGGCAAAACCATGTTTTTTTCCGGAAATATGGGATGAAGATATGAACCTGATTTATGAACGTAACATGATGGACAATGAAAAAGCAAAAAAAGCAGGTATCGTATGCTATCACTATTCCGATAATGAAAATCTGTACAAAGAACGGATAGGAACTGATCCGATGCATATCCGGGCAAAAAAACTGTTTGGTCAAAATCGTACTGATCCGGTCATCTCAAGGGCTGACGCGCTTCGTATACTTTCCGTACCGGAAAACCGGAATCTGCTTCAGGAAGGAAAAATTGTTATTCTGCTTGATAAGGAACAACTTGTCCATGCAGTATCTGCCCCTGAAAAAAACGAACCATATTATGCGGCGTTCAGGGCTGCAGGCCAATTCCTATATATGGACAGAGTTCCCGGTGTCGTACTTGAAGACACCTACAAAGGGATTCGCGTTCAGGTTGATCTCAAATTTGTCGCAGATTCACCACAACTTCTGCCGGAAGAAAAAAAACGTATGGCAAAAATTGCCCAGTTGCTCAATGAAATAACTAAAAACAACGAATTTACTATTCTTGTTGAAGGGCATACGGCAGATGTCGGTAAACCGACAGGCCAGAAAATTCTTTCAATACAACGATCACAAACCGTAATAAACGAACTTGTTGCAAACGGACTTCCCCGCGATTTATTTACATTCGAAGGACTTGGAGGAACAAAACCTGTTGCAAGCAACGCAACTGCGGAGGGCAGGGCACAAAACCGCCGTGTAGATATAACAGCGCGCCCTAAAGCCACTTATATTCAGCGGAATTAGTATAGCTGATAAATCAGGAAGCCGTACTCAGCTATACCGGCAGCTACCTTACACAAGCCTGACCGGCTTCCCGGAGATTTTTCAGTACAGGTATCGTTAATACAGCTGTCAGGGAAAATGCAAACAGATCTGACAGAGGCTGACATATCATAATTCCTGTCAGTCCCCAAAATCTGGGGATTATCAAAAGCAACGGGATCAGAAACAATCCCTGACGGGCCATTGCAGTCAGCGTAGCCTGTGTATATTTGTTTATATTTTCAAGAAACATATTACTTATAACCATGAAACCAATAAGCGGAAACGAAATCCACTGTATGCGCAGTGTTTTAATGCCGACGCTCAGTACATCGTCCTGTCCGTGGCAAAAAAAATCTATAATCTGTGGCGCAAAAAACATGCCTGCAACCATGGCAACAGATAAAACACACGTAGAAACAATAACACAAAAACAATATGCACGTTTTACACGGTTATATAATTTTGCACCATAATTAAAGCCACAGACAGGCTGGAACCCTTGTCCCAGACCAAGCATGGCAGCAAAAATCATAAATGAAAAACGCTGCACAATAGCCATCGCTGCAAGCGCAAAATCACCGTAGATACCGGCGGCCCGGTTTAAGACGATCATTGCAAGACAGGCAAGAGCGTTACGGGAAAGAGACGGAACACCTCCCTGGACAACTGCAAAATATTTTTCCCTTGAAGGTTTGAAATTTGAAAGCCGGATCGTAATTGAAGAACTCTTTGTACTGCCGATCAGGAGGATACAGAAACTGATAAACTGGCTTATAATAGTAGCAAGGGCAGCTCCGCTGATTCCCATATGAAAGCCAAAAATCAGCAGGGGATCCAATCCGATATTAAGAACAGCTCCGGTCGCAATTCCAAGCATTGCAAATAAGGCATTACCCTGAAACCTGAGCTGGTTATTTACCACAAGGCTGGCCGTCATAAAAGGAGAGCCGATCAGTATTATACTCATATACTGGACTGCATACGGAAGGATAGTTTCTGTAGCACCAAGAAATCGGGCCAGGGGTTCAAGGAACAGAAAACCAAAAAAACAAATAAGACAGCCACCGGCAAAAGCGGAAAAAAAACCGACAGCAGACATCTCTTCTGCACTTCTGGTTTCTCTGGCTCCAAGCTTTCTGGAGATATAATTACCGCTGCCGTGTCCGAAGAAAAAACCAACAGCCTGAATAATAGCCATAAGTGAAAAAATAATACCGACTGCAGCAGTCGCACTTGCGTTAATACGAGCCATAAAGAACGTATCTGCCATATTGTATATTGAAGAAACCATCATGCTGATAATCGTCGGTACGGCAAGACTGAGAACAAGTTTTTCTACCGGTGTTTCCGTCATCTGTCTGTGTTTCAGGATACGTTTTTCATCATCTGTCATAATGTATGAAAATGTATCTGCTTTTTAAAAGAAAAGCAATTGAGCCACTTTCAAAAATCTGTCAACTTTTTGAAAGTGGCTTTATAGAATTTTTCAAACCCTTATATTACAAATATTTAAAAAATTCTATCATTACATCTAAGGTTGCGTT
>DCFS01000320.1:7845-17682 GCA_002319875.1 Treponema sp. UBA1798
ATGATAATCCCATCGTAATAAAATCAGTACTCCATCCGCACGGAATCAACGCTTTCCAAGAACACCGGCGAGCAGGCAGACACCTTCAACTATTGCCTCGTGTTCCGCAGGCGCTATACGCGCATACAAAGTTTCCGGAGTATCATCAGGTAAAACAGGCACGTGCTTCTGGACAAGGACCTTTCCTGTATCGCAGCCTGTATCGACGAGATGTACAGTACACCCGCTTTCGGTTTCATGACATGCAAGAACCGCCTCATGGACATGACGCCCCCACATTCCCTCCCCGCCGAATTTCGGAAGAAGTGCGGGATGCAGATTTATTATACGACCATTGTATGCCTGTATGATTTTTCCTGACAGTACCGTAAGCCATCCGGCAAGGACTATTGCATCAACACCGTATCTGACACAGTTTTCGTATACACGTCCGGATACAGCACACCGTTTTTCATCTTTCCCGGCCTCATTTGCAGCTTCTGAACCAAGTACCGCATACGGGCCAACCAGTTCGGTTGGTATAGCGGCATTTGTTGCCCGCTGAAGTGCAAAAGCATTCTTTCTGTCACTCATAACAACAACAATATGATACGGACAGTCTGATTTTGTTTTTTCGTAGTCAACCAGTGCCTGCAAATTCGTTCCATTGCCGGAAACAAGGACCGCAACTTTCATTTTTCTGCTCATTTAATTTTCAAACAGGGTCGCATCTTTTGCTCCCTTCAAGTCGCCGGTAAGAGGAACCAGAGAATAAGCAACTCTTCCTATTTTACAGGCCTTCATTAAAGGTACTTCCGGATGAGCCGTCATAGGGAAATCGCCGGACTCCTTATTGAACTTCATAACAATGGCATCAGCATCCGCAGCAGCTACAGCAAGTATAAAACCTATCCCCATATTAAAGGTATTGTATGCCTTTTCAGGATCAGCACCCCGGCGTATCAATTCATCGAATACAGGAGGCACTTCCCAGCTGCCGCGTCTGATTACGGAAATCAGCTGTTTTTCTCCCTTTTCAGCTTTCGGATACATACGGGGAATATTCTCGTAAAAACCGCCGCCCGTTATATGTACCATGCCATGAACGGATTTCCGGAATGTTTCCAGCACATGCATTACAGGACGCACATAAATCCGCGTGGGAGTCAGCAAGACTTCACCAATAGTTTTACCGGAATCCCTGCCGTCTATTTCAAATGGTTCTGAAAAATCAGTAATAAGTTTCCGCACAAGGGAAAAACCGTTCGAATGAACACCAGTGGAAGACAGCCCGATAAGAACATCGCCCTCCTGTATTGATGCACCGGTAATCATATCATCTTTTTCACCGACACCGACACCAAAACCGGCAAGATCATATTTCCCTTTATCGTAAAAACCGGGCATTTCAGCCGTTTCCCCGCCCAGCAGAGCACAACCTGCATCAAGACATCCGTCGGCGACACCTTTTACCAGTTCTGCCGCGATATCGGCATCCAGACTGCCGCAGGCAAGATAGTCAAGAAAAAACAGCGTCTTTGTTCCTGAACAGAGAATATCGTTGACACTCATGGCAACACAGTCAATTCCAACAGTATCATACTTTTTCATCCTGAATGCGATATCGAGCTTCGTACCGACACCATCGGTACCGCTTACCATAACAGGATTCTTTATTCCCTGCGGAACAGCAAACATTCCGTTAAAACTGCCAAGATCAGTAAGCAGCCCGGGAATAACAGTCCGTTTAGCCTGAACCTTGTATTTATCTACTGCCCGGTAGCCTTCTTCAACATCAACACCGGATTTTCTGTAATCAATTGCCATACACATCCCCTGTTCCACTAGTACTCCTGCCATTCAATTCACCGGGAACTGAAATCGGATACTCTCCGGTAAAACATCCCTTGCAAAAACCATATTGAGCCGGATTACACGACCGGCAGGCTTCAAGCATGCCATCCGCCGACAGAAACGCCAGGGAATCAGCACCTATTTCCTTACGGATTTCTTCCACATCGTGTGCAGAAGAAATAAGTCCTGACCTGCTCGGCATATCTATCCCGAAATAGCATGGAAACTTTACAGGTGGACTGGATACCCTGAAGTGAACTTCTTTTGCCCCGGCTCTGCGGATTATCTGCACAAGCCGCCTGCTTGTGGTGCCGCGGACGATCGAGTCATCAATAACGATGACTCGTTTACCGCTTAATTCGTTCTTGAGAGCATTCAGCTTTACAAATACCATATTCTCACGTTCCTTCTGCGTTGGCGCGATAAATGAACGTCCGATATATTTATTCTTTACGATCCCCATAGCATAAGGAACGCCGGTAGCGCGCGCATAACCGAGAGCTGCACAAAGACCGCTGTCCGGCACACCGACAACTACATCCGCCGGAACAGCACTTTCTTTTGCCAGCATAGCTCCCATACGGAGTCTGGCCTCTTCTACAGAAATCTGGTCTACGACAGAGTCGGGACGGGCAAAATAAATATATTCGAAAATGCATGAACGTTTTGAAGTTTTTTCTCCGAACTCAAAAGACAAAACCCCGTCATCATTGATGATGACTATCTCTCCCGGGTTGATATCCCGCACGAAAGTACCGTTTACTGCATCAATCGCACAGCTCTCACTTGCCAGCATCCAGCCGTTTTCAAGCTTACCGAGGCACAACGGACGAATTCCGTTAGGATCCCTGGCTCCGATAAGACAGTTTTCCGTCATAACGCAGAGCGCAAAAGACCCTTTTATCATCTGGATGGTATCGGTAAGGGCACGCTCGAGCCCCTTTTTATAGCTCTTGGCAATTAGTTTCAGAATTACTTCCGTATCACTGGTCGAAGTAAACATGGAACCGGTCTCCTCAAGCATTTCCTTAATCTGCTCGTAATTAACGAGTTGACCGTTATGCGCTACCGCAACGGTACCAAGCTTGAACCGGCTCAGCATGGGCTGGGCATTTTCAATTCTGCATCCGCCGGATGTAGAATACCGGACATGCCCTATGGAAATCTGTCCCTGAAGATCAGCCAGGTGCTCCGCCCTGAAAACATCTGCAACAAGCCCCATTTCCTTATGGACTTTTACTTCAGTACCGTCAGAAACCGCAATACCGGCACTTTCCTGTCCACGGTGCTGCAGTGCATACAGCGCATAATAAATAAGCGTCGCCGCGTTCATCGGCTGTAAGGCAGTATCATTATGCTGTGAAACATCATTGAGATACACACCTGCAACACCGCACTCGTCCCGGGGTTTATCTTCTTCAGGATCAAAAAAGCTGTCACCGTTCATAAAAGTCCTATTTTCATTTATTTAAGTAACCTGCAAAATCTGGTAATATTTTGCAAACATCTTATTTCTTTATTTCTTTTTCGATGCGATTGAGCATTTCAACGTACGCTTCCTTTACGTTGCCGAGATCACGGCGGAAACGGTCCTTATCGAGCTTTTCATTCGTTTTTGCATCCCAGAAACGGCAGGTATCCGGCGAAATTTCATCTGCCAGAAGAATACAGCCATCTTTATCTTTGCCGAATTCAAGTTTGAAATCTATCAGCCGGACACCGCAGCCAAGGAAAAAATGTTTAAGAATTTCATTTACCTGAGCGGTAATTTCATAGATCCGGTGCAAATCGTCCCATGTGGCAGCACCGATAGCAACTGCATGATAATCATTGATAAGAGGATCATCCAGTTCATCACATTTATATGAAATTTCAAAAACAGTAGTTTTTAAGGCAGTTCCCTCCGGTACCCCGAGCCGCTTACTGAACGAGCCCGCAGCCACATTACGCACAATTACTTCCAGAGGTATGATCTTTACTTTTCTGCACAGGACTTCCCGGTCGTTCAGTTTTTCCATAAAATGAGTAGGGATTCCCCAGTTGTTCAGCATTTCATAAATCTTTGCGGAAATCTCGTTATTCATTATGCCTTTTTCTTCGATAGTCCCTTTTTTAACGCCGTTAAAAGCTGTTGCAGAATCCTTGTATTCCATAATGACCATGTCAGGATCTGAAGTAGCAAAAACCTTTTTTGCTTTTCCTTCATACAGCTGTTCTTTTTTCATTACACTGTTTTTCATAATTCCACTCCTGTTCCGCCATTTACGGCGGCATCGTCCGCAAGTTTTTTTCTGAAATCCGCAAGCTTCATACGAAGCTCAGGATATTTAACTGCAAGTATTTCGACTGCAAGATAGGCAGCATTTGCCGTATTACCGATTCCGACTGTCGCCACAGGCACTTTGGGAGGCATTTGAACGATGGAAAGAAGTGCGTCTATTCCACCGAGACCGTTCGATGCGCCTGATATACATTCAAGCGGTACTCCGATTACCGGTAGAACAGTTTCGGACGCAATAACACCCGGTAACGCAGCAGAAAGACCGGCACCGGCGATAATAACTTCACACCCGTCCTTTTCAATTTTTGCAACGGTTTCCTTAAGCATATCACCGGCACGGTGGGCCGAAAGAATATAAGCTTCGTACCCTATGCCGAATTCCTTCAGGACCGGCGAAACTTTTTTCATTGTTTCCATATCAGATTTTGAGCCAAAAAAGACAGCAACTTTCATATATGGGATCTCCGTGTATTCGAGGGCATAACACCGGCGGTCCACCTGAACGCATATACAATCCGTAATGCCTGCGGAATGCATATGATACATGCAGATTAGTAAGAGAATCAGTCCATAGTCAGTCATAAGGGAGACTGGTAGAAACGCTCTGCCCCGGAAATTTTTTGATTTCATCTGCAGAATATATATGAACCGTCGATAAAAAAAATATACCATAACAGGGGTTTTATTTCAAGAACCGGAAAATTCCCCGGTCAAACAGAAAACAATAGTATGATTTATTGAATAACGGTATACTGGTCATATGTCAATGATCAGCAACCAGAATAATTTCTTTTGCGAACTGCATTTCGTATTCCGCGGAAACGACATACTGCTTGAAAAAGATAACGACCCCCTTTCGAAAAAACTGATTTCCGAAGAAGCCGGTTCCCTGCCTTCCGAAATATTACTGCGTAAGTGTCTCGAAGAACAGATTGCATCAGATTGGTTTGCAGAGCCGGAACAGAACTATTCGGCCATAAAAATAGAAGATTACGCACCGGATCCGGCAGGATGTCTTTTTATGCCCCTGCGCAGTTTTTTTACGTTTGCCAGTGAGAGAATTTCAACCCTGTCAGCGAGAGCTAAAGGACTGCTCGAATGGCGGAATACGCAACGATATTGTTCGGTCTGCGGCAGTCGTCTCGAAGATGACCCCGTCCAGACAGCGCGGTTATGCCCCAAATGCGGACACCAGTTTTTTCCGCAGATAGAACCGGCTGTCATCGTGCTGGTAACCGACGGTGACAGACTCCTGCTCGTACGACATTCACAGCGGATACAGGACATCTATGCATGTATCTCAGGGTTTATAGAATACGGGGAATCTTCAGAACAGTGTGTAAAACGCGAAGTACGGGAAGAAGCCGGCATTGAAATACAGAATGTACGTTATGTAGGAAGCCAGTTCTGGCCCTACCCCGACAGGCTCATGCTCGCATTCCGTGCGGAATACAAGAGCGGCGAAATAAGAGTACAGCCGGAAGAAATACTGGAGGCGAGATGGTTTACCCGGGATGCCCTTCCCGAGATACCCAAACCGGGGTCCATAGCATACAATCTTATTACCGGAATATACGGATAAACAAAGTACAATCAGAAATGGACAGTGCTTTCCGCCCCCGGACCGACAACGGCAAACCAGCGGCTGTTCCCCTTAACCCAATATGTATCAAAAACGCGGATAATATCATCTGCTGTTACCGATCTTGCTTTGCCGATCATCGTATCTGCCGTATATGGATCTCCGAATTGTAAAATACTGGCAGCAATTTTTCCGGCAACGCCACTGTTTGTCTTCATCTGTGAATATCTGTTGTTTATATAGATATTCCTATAGCTTTCCAGCCGGTCGGAAATAGAAGCATACTGGTAATTACCTGCAGTGTCCTTGCCGGTTACCAGTTTTCCCTGATCCATAAGCTGGCGGGCCTCCTGTACATAAGCTGCAGCATGTCCGGGATCGCTTACTCTGTACAGCATAACAAGCCCTATTGCAGCCTGGGAACTGAGCACCGCACTGGCGGGCGTATAACATGCCCCGTATTTTTCACGCACAATCTGGTACAGTACATCGCTGTACATATCGGCTGCAATACACGCAGGAATATAATCATTGCTGGTCACTGAAGGTGAAGCAAAACACTGATACATAAACCCGGTTCCTGCTGCAGCCTGGTGGGTAAGTACAACAGGAAGACCACTGACCGACACCGGCGGGATTTCCGGTACCGTAAATGAATTTTCAAGTGCAGGAAGTTTTCCCAGCGTCTCATCCAGTTTCTTTATAAGGCCGGAAGCAGACACATTGCCAACCACTACAACGGAAATGCGGCGTGCATCCATGAGTTTTGTATGAAGATCCTTCATAGTATCTATACTGATATTCCCGATGGAATCAGGTGTTGCATCAGGGGAAGTTTCATAAGGATGATCCTTATATACCGTCCGGTTCAGCGTATAGTAACACAGAGAATCAGGAGAATTCATCGTAGACTGCAGTTTCTGTTGATAATCTTTCATCATTGTATCGTATTCTGCTTTACCAAAAGCCGGGTGCATGAAACCGTCAGTCAGTGCGGGCAGCATATCATCCAGGTAATAGTCAATACATTCTATACCCAGTCCGGAACCTTCGTTCTGTGAAAAACCGAAAAAATCCGCATGCGTACGGTATTCCAGAGCCTGTAGCTGCTCATAAGTATATTTTGCAGAACCGCTTTTCATCATCCGGACAAGCGCAAGTTCCAAACCTGATTTATCAGGAGTAAGCAGCGCAGTACCGCCCTTTACTACGATATACAGCGATACAAGCTGGTTTTCAGAATTTTTTTTCACATATACCGGAATCCCGTTAGCAAGCGCATATTCCCGGATTTCTCCGGAATTACCGGGTACCTGTACCGAAGTACACCCGGAATATAAAAAAGCTGCCGCCGTCAGAACAGCGAAAAGGAAAAAACGTATTTTTGTATATAAATGATTCATTTTGCAGCCCCGCCACTGGTATTGTTATGTTCAGTATTCCACCAGTACGCTGTATCCTTTGTCAATTCGACGAAACCGGCATCCAGAAAGGCCTGTTTCTGCTTTTCATAAACAGCAGGATTGACACGTACTGTGACGAGCGGATATTTCCCGACAATATACCGGGCAAGATACGCATCTATATGGCTTTTCCGCACCTTTTTCAGGTTATCAAGATAACTGAAAAAGAAATCAGGAGAAGTATTGACCCACCAGAATTGCAGTTCGCTTAAAAGTCCCTCTGCCGTTTCGGTACGCATGATATTATAATCCTTTATTGTCTGCTTTACCTGTGCGAACTGCCGGGTTGTAAACGCATCCTTATCTGCTATAATCCCGGGTATAATTTTGTCCGAAACCAGACCTGCCATTATTTTTGCTCTAGCCGGCAGATTTTCGCCGGGATTACGAAGCTGCGCAGTCATTGAAATCATGCCGTTTTCCCGGTACGGTGTATACCCTTCACCGATGTTATCCGCATCCGGTATCTGCAGGTCCTTACAGGAAAGAAGTTCCGCCTTGAATTTGCCGGCAGGATCATCACAAAGTTCATCAAACACGGTTGCCGCATATATTGAATTCTGATCGGTACCGGCATCAGGTCCGCGGTATATCACACTTACAACGGCAGTCTGAGATGATATCTGATCCGACGGCATGACACGGTATTCAGTTCCTGAAAAAGGGGCTGCCAGCTGTGGAGCGTTCGGGACAGCCCAGGGATCAGGCCCCCGTTTCCATGAACCGTAGATTTTTTCCACCTTTTCATAGACGTCAGCATGCCTGACATCTCCGCCTACAAACAATGCGGAATTATTAGGAATATAGTATTTGTTCAGCATCACTTTCAGATCGTCAACCGTCGCCTTGCGCACCAGATCCGGTGTTCCTGCAGGATCAAGCCTCCATGGATATTCAGGAAACAGCGTACTCAAAATACCTGCTGAATAAATACGGCCGGGATCGGACATATTGCCTTCAATTTCAGAAATAACGACTTTTTTTTCAGCCTCAAGTTCATCAGTTCTCAAGGCTGGTTCCCGTATGGCATAACTCCAGAACTCAAGTCCCTTATACAGCAGATCTGAAGGAATCGTAAAGAAATAATTAACCACGTTTATATTCGTCGTAGCATTCTGTTCCGTCACCCCCAGATCTTTTACCGCGCGGTCCATGGAAGCTCCGTCAGGATACCGCGAATCACCCTCAAACATCATATGTTCATATAAATGAAAAACGCCTGTCGTTTCAGGAGTTTGTGCTATTCCTCCTGCCTTCACGGCAAGTTCAATATACACAAGGGGAGCCGCATGGTTTTCGGCCACATAGAGCTGAAGACCGTTGCCGAGTGTATAACGGTATAAACCGCTGATCTTCGTCTTTTCTGCTGAAACAGGCAGAAGGATACAAACTGCAGTAAGCAGTATAGCTGTGCAAAACTTATGATTTGAAAAAAACTTCATATGTTAACTATAACATACATCAGGGGGATTAGTAACAGAACAGGCAGACAGGTTCACCATGCCTGTACACAGAATATTCATGCGTATTCAAAACCTGTCCTGATTGCGGATACATCCCTACCCTCAGCGGAAATTTTTCACGTCCCCGAGGTTCAGTGTTGCAAAGTAATCATCGACGGTTTCCCTCCGTCTGATTTCCATAAAACTGCCGTCCGGCCTTAAAAGAACTTCACCGCAGCGGAGCTTGCCGTTGTAATTGAAACCCATAGCCCTGCCATGGGCGCCCGCGTCATGTATAATCATGATATCGCCGCCGGTAATTTCCGGCAGGGCACGCTGTACGGCAAATTTATCACAGTTTTCACAGAGCGATCCTACAACATCATAGACATGGTCTTTCGGTACATTCTCTTTACCGCTTACCGTAAGTTCATGATACGCCCCGTACATCCCCGGTCTCATAAGGTCGGCCATGCAGGCATCGGCACCGATATAGTCGCGGTATATGTGTTTTTCATGCACTGCCGTCGTTATAAGCCAGCCGTAAGGGCCGGTAACAGGGCGACCGCACTCCCAGTAGATATTGAGCGGATCAAGCCCTGCAGGAACCAGCATACTGTCATACAGAGACCGAATACCATGGGCGACATAATCCAGATCGACTTTCTTCTGACCAGATTTGTAGGGAATACCTACTCCGCCGCCAAGGTCAACAAATTCAATACGGATTCCAAGCTGACGTTTCAAATCCACACACAACTCAAACAGTATATGAGCCGTATCGATAAAAAAATCAGGATTCAGTTCATTCGATGCAACCATCGTGTGTAAGCCGAACCGCACGACGCCGAGAGCCCTGCATTTCTCATACGCTTCGAAAAGCTGATCACGGGTAAGGCCATATTTTGCTTCCTCCGGTTTCCCGATAATTGCATTGCCGCCTTCTTTAAGCGGCCCGGGATTATACCGGAAACAGATAAGATCCGGCAGTTTTCCTCCCAGCGCATTTTTTAGAAAACCGATATGAGTAATATCATCGAGATTGCAGATATTGCCGTGCTGATATGCATACAGGAATTCGGCAGCCGGCGTTTCGTTCGAAGTAAATATGACCTTTTCCCCCTTTATACCGGCGATATCCGAAAGCATCAGTTCCGGCAGGCTGGAACAATCTGTTCCGCAACCTTCATCCGCCAGTATTTTGAGTATGTAAGGATTCGGCAACGCCTTTACTGC
>DCFS01000319.1:0-3085 GCA_002319875.1 Treponema sp. UBA1798
CTTTTTTTCTTCTTTTTTCAAAAAAAAGAATCCCCTTCCCCGAATCTCGGAAACCGTCCCTTTCCAGGGAAACTCCATTCCCTGCTGCAGGCAGCGGGGCTGGTGATTATTTACCGGCAGAAGATTCAGAAAAAACAGATTTAAAATGAACAAGATAATCAAAAAAAGACATATAGCTTGCAATTACGCAAATACAGAAAAGGACTGTCGAAACAACATGCAGCACCGGCAGTATATCTGTAATTTCCAGATTAAGCCTGACAGCACTTTCAACAGCCATGCAGAAAAATTCAGAGACTACATACAACACCGTCTTCGTCTTTCCGCCCTTCCGTGCAGCAATAGCGACACCTTTTTTTGCTGCTATCATTCTTATAAATGTCATGCTGAATTCACGATACATAATCAGCAGGAAAAAAACAGGCGGTAAATATCCGCCGCTATGCCCGGCATACTGTCCGGTCAGCATAAAACAGCAGAAAGTCGTTAAATGAAGCATAACATCAGCAAAAGGATCAAACAGCTTCCCAAGATCGCTTACCTCACCGTTCTTCCGCGCAAAAAAACCATCAAGAAAATCTGTAAACTCAAGAAGGCACAACATTGGTATCAATACATACACGGAAGCAGATTCAAATTTTCCTGTCCATGCCGGAATAAAATACAAAATAAAAAATACAGGAGCGAAAAGTACTCTCAATAAAGTCAGTTTGTTCGAAAGTTTCATAACTTTAGTATCAGAGGTAGCAGATGAAAAGTCAAGTATCGTCAGTTAAACTCGCAAAAAAACAAACCGCGTTTATATGTTACCACTGATTATGCCATCAGGATTTAAACCTTTGCCGGCGGTGGCCGCCAAAGGAGGGATACAGACTCCTCCGCACGAATAAAAAGATCCGTCAGATTCCAAAATTTTCAGGGAACCGGCCGGAAACGTTTTTTATGGTATAATGCTATAATAGAAAATATAAGATTACTGATCATGGCACTGGACTTAAACCGGCAACGGCAGAGAGCTGCTGATAAAAGCTGATTCTCTATTCCCGCCACCCCGGTGTAAACTGTTTTCTCAGTACCGGTTTCCGGAAGAGCTGAGGCGCCAGTGATAAAGGGATATTTTATCAGTGACAATACGAAAACTAATCAATGAAGAAAAACAATTTTATCAGTGATGCAGAAGTATTTTATCAGCGACAGAACCAGGCTGTATCACTGATAAAATTACTGTTATCAAGTTACGTACAAGGAAGAACTCCGGCAGCTAGTGATCAGGCATGTCTTTGTCCGTCCCCGGATCTTACTGATTCAGAGATCACTTCTCACGGTAATAAAGATCATGGATAACGGAAACAGGTATAACCGGAGCGGCTGAAACCTGCCGGCAAAGCGGACTGTAGAGACCGTGCTGGTAAAATCACGACAGCTTACGCAGTGCGTTCCCGTTATATTTTTTCACAACGCTTCAAGTTACTGCAAAACAAAGGCTGCAGACCGTTAATACCGGATAAAGACTGAGGCATCATAACGCCATATTTTTCCCGCAACTGAAAAATTTACGGATATGCCTTAAAATCCTGAACAATACTGATAACTGATTCTATTTTATATTCAGGAAGTATTTTTGATGATATGGCGACAGCCTTTTCTGCCAGAGCTGTAGAATCTGCAACACCATGAAGCGTCACTGTCTTCCCATTGATAAAGGCATGCAGGAAGTTAATATTTAATTTATATTCAAATACAAGGGTATCAACCAGCCGCTGGGCCTTTAATAATTCAGAAAGTTTCGCTTTCCCGTCATCTTCCTTTTGAGCAGTTATATAGCTGTGTACCGTATTGGTAATAATATTGGATGCTGTTTCTATATCCAGAAAGCCGGTATTCATTACCAGATGAAAATGTGAAGGTTCTTCATTTTCAAGATTAAAAAAACTTTTATGAAAACCAAGCCGGTTTGTATCACTTTCCGTAATACGCTGCCGTGCCTGTTTTTCATCCCATGAAAATTCTTTCATCAGCCGTTCCACACGGACAGGATCTTTTGCAACAAAACGGAGCGCAACCAGATTCGGAAGTTCTTCCAGAATAATAAAAGATCCTCTTCCAATTAAAATACAATTTCCTTCAGAAGCTGCTTCAAGAATTGCAGTCTGCAGATAATCGATATATTCATCACGATCTTTCGCCAGAGAAGCAAAAAAACCCGGCTTCCGTTCGTCATATTTTTTCAGATTTTCAGCAGGGAAGCCCAGATCTATTATCCGCTTTTCAATTTCCTTGCGGTTAATGAACCGGTAATGTAACTTTTCTGCGGTTGCAGCCGCAATTTCATCTCCAAGAGCAGCAACCTGCCGCGATATAGTAATAATAGCCATACTCACCTCCGGTTTTTATGGAATTGAATTTTTACCATTCATACTATAGTATATGATAAAATATAACCTCAATAAAGTCAAAAGAGACAACACAACGATGCAAAAAGATACAGATTTAACATGGAGTGAAAAAAGCCGTACGCCCTTACTGAAGACAGTCGTAATGACAGTCATGGAGACACAAAGCATTTCCCCGGATGGAACCTCTGGAAAATATATCGTTATGGATGCTTCCGACTGGGTAATCGTCATACCTGATATGGACGACAGCTTTCTCATGGTAAAACAATGGCGGCATGGTGAACAGAAATTAAGTATAGAATTTCCAGGAGGTGTCATTGAAAAAAATGAACCACCGGAAAAAGCCGCAGGCCGGGAATTAAAAGAAGAAACAGGCTATGTGGCCGGAAAACTTATAAAGCTGGGGACGATGAATCCGAATCCGGCACTTATGTCAAACCACATACATATTTTTGCAGCTTTAAATCTGGAAAGGCAGGGGGATCAATCGCTTGACAGCGATGAATACCTCAATTATCTTAAAATAAAAAAAGCTGAAGTCTATAAAGAAATGGGGTCAGAAAAATATCCGCACGCACTGATGAGTGCTGCTCTTTTTCTGTATCAGAACAGTACCAACCCGTTGATTCGTGCGGAGGGTTTAATACCCCGTTCCCCCGGGGTGTATGAAGGGTATTAAATCCCGACTG
>DCFS01000319.1:3339-5132 GCA_002319875.1 Treponema sp. UBA1798
GGGTATTAAATCCCGACTGCAATACCTTTAGAGAACTCCCCACCCCGCGCCTGCGGGGTGGGTGAGTAAAACCAGATAGTTTCGCAGCGTATTTAATTCCGGCATAAAAAGCAGGTGCATCTCAATTTTGTTTCCGGATATTTCAGAAAAAAAATGCTGCTGTTATTTAGAAAACAAGGAAGACACAATACAAATGACTGAGGCGTTTTCAAAGCCCGTATGACTTTTGAAAACGCCTCAGATAATTTTTAAAACCCGTCAGTCCGTTCTGTAAGCAAGACTTTCGGAACGGACCCTTTCCCTGCCGAATTAACGGTTTACATCATAAGCGTTGTATTTTTTCGACGGATCATAGGTACCTTCCCGGTATTCTCCTGAAAGGCTGGGTATTTCCATTTTCATTCCCGGAAGAATAAGATTCGGGTCTTCCGCTTTCGGCATAGCCTTTTTATTCTTCTGATACAAATTTTCCCATAACAGCGGGTTATTGTATATATACGGTCTGCCTGAAATATTCCAGTAACAGTCCTTTGTATCAGCCCATGGACGGACTATATAAAACTGCGGCAGAGGAGTAATTTCATACACCCCGTCCAGCGCAGCAACAACCTGTCCGGCGTATTCAGCAGCTGATTTATAATCTTCCGATGCATAAGACGTCTGTGCGCTGTTAAGGGCTGTTTCACCTGCCGAATATGCCATCGGGAAATTTTTGTCTGCACGAATTTTTTTCGCCCAATCCATTTTATCCCTGGCAATCTTCAGCTGCTGGTCCGCATTCGAACGGGCCATCATCATATCGATATATCCCTGGGAAAGAGCTGCATTTTCTTCAGCTTTTTTTGAATATTCGACCGCCTGGTCATACATCCCCGCATTAAAGGCACTCGCGGCCTTTTTGGTGTATTCGTCAGCAAGTCTCTGATACGTATTATTGGTATAGCTCAACGAAAAAAGGGAACACCCTACAGAAGCAGCCAATATGCATAACAATAACTTTTTCATTACTGGTTTCCTCCTGCAGCATTATTCTGCGTTTCATCACTGCCCGCGGTCTCAGCCTCTATCGCTGCAGCCTGTTTTCCTTCTTCTGTAGTATTGACATCTATCGCTGCCTCTTCAGGATTTACATAAGAGTCAGATTCCAGTAAAACGGAATCCTCCGACTCTATGCCCTGCACTTTTTCATCGCCAAGCGGTGCAGTCGTATCTGCCTGAACTGCATATGCAGCAGCGCTGTCGACTTTCTGCTTTGCAGCATCCATAGCAGACTGTGCCGCAGACCGTTTTTCAGAAACATCCTTATACAGCGCCGTAAAAGAATCTTCTGCGTCCTTGTATCCCTTACCGGCAGCTTCAAAAGCACCCGTTACCAGATTTGAGTCAGCCTTCGCAATCTGGTCTGCTGCTGCAGCATACGCCGTTTTCTCTGAAACACCGGCATAAACACTGTCAGCCTGCTTCTTTGCGGACAAAGCACCGGCACGTGCATTTGCAGCTATTTTCTTCAGCCCCGTAACAAGAGTTCTGGAATAAGCTTCATTACCCTCTTTCGCCTTTGCCAGTAATGTTTTCCCGTCAGCGTTATTACTGTACAGAGCAACTATGTCAGCAACCGCTTTTTCACCTTTTTCATAATCGGCGCTGTCATATTGAGCCAGATTCATAGCATCAATTTTCTGCTTTGCAGCATATGCCAGTGCTGCATTTTCAAGCGCTTCATAGCGCGCAGTCATATCATTCAGCAGCTCCGAAAGATCCGATGTCGCAAACAAATCTTTATTTTCTTCTTT
>DCFS01000319.1:5408-18230 GCA_002319875.1 Treponema sp. UBA1798
GGTTTCGGCAGCATCAAATTCATCCTTTAGCAATGCCGGAGCTCCGGCGTCAACGGCTGCTTTTCTCGCCTTTTCAGTGTTTTCAAGCAGAGCTTCATTCTGCGCTGAATAATCCTTTTTCTCCTCTGCAGGTTTCTTTTCTTCTGCAACAGGCTCAACAGGCGCCTGCACAGGGGGTACCGGAACAGGGGCCGGATTCTCCGGCTGCACCTGAACGGTATTTCCGGCTGCCGTTTCCGTAGCAGCTTCCTGTTTCGGCGCAGACGTACACGATACCAGAATCAGTATAACCGCACAACCGAACAATAGATATTTACTATTCACATTTACCTCCCACAAAATAAACAAAATTACATCTGCATAGTAACACACATTAAAAATATCGGCAATCTTGATCAGCAGGTATCAGAAATACGCCGGCAGGATTCCGGTACACGTTTCACAGCTTTTTCCGTCAAAACAAAAAACAGGATGCAAATTTTATTTGTTTAGTGTATAATTTTGCTATATCCGGAGGATAATAATATGGCAGACGATTTTACGTTTGAAATCACAGAAAATGTTGGGAAAATATCTGATGGGAAGGGCGGATGGCAGCTCGAATTAAACATGGTTTCATGGGGCGGAAGGCCTGCAAAATATGATATAAGAAGCTGGTCTCCCGATCACCAGAAAATGGGCAAGGGAATAGCGTTATCAAAAGAAGATCTTGTATCTCTTAAAAACCTTCTGAATTCCCTGCAGCTGTAATTCATATATCATAGCTCAAACAGAAAGAGCCTTTTCTGATAACTATGGCATACAGCATCAGATGGAGCTGCGTTTCGGCCAGCAGGGTACCGGAAGAACGGATATCAGCATCCGTTGAGGCCAGCAGAGCTATAACAGCGGCTGTCTGCCCATAATTCCAAGTCCCGGCTGCAGAAAGGTACTGTCTGCGTGATTTCTGGCTTGAAAAACCGCTTACCTTTAAAGTGAAATCATCAGGGGTTTTGCCGTTTGCATGTATGGAATGCCAGACAGAGAGGCGCCTGAAACAGGAAGTCAGGCCTGCTATAAGCATAACTGAAGACCCATTCTTTGACACAAGAATCCGCTGAAGAATCTGGACTGAGTTCTCAAACCGCTTTTCTGATGATTCACCGGGAGACGACATCGCATCAAACAGCGTAAATGCCGATTCTTCACGGTTATGGGAAAGAACCTGGTCGACATCTTCAGCAGACACCTCGTGCCCTGCAGGAAAACAAAAAAAGAATTTTGAACATTCGGTTTCGAGCGTTTCAGTATTGTTTTCTACAAGATCAAGGATCTCATCGGCAGCATCCGGATGCAGGCGGTAACCAGCCCTGGTGAAAAAATTCTGCAGCCATTCGATTTTCCGGTTTTCAAACATTTCCCAGAAAATATGGCGGTTTTCCCTGGGAACCAGCTTTTCAACTTTGGAGTCGACCGAAATCTCGTCGGAAACAAGCACGAGTACGGCGGACTCCCTGGTAACCGGATGTTTTTCAGACGGTGTAACCGATACTATCCAGGAAGCTAAAAGATCTATATCAGTTTTATTTTTGATTGTTTCAGCACCATACAAAACTACAAAGCTGGCGGAAGTAAAGAGCGATTCACTCTGCAGCGTCATGATAACTTCACTGATTTCTGTTTCAAACGTGTAAAAAGAATATTCATCAATGGTACCGGATTTTTTCATCAGAGCCGTTTTAACGGATTTTACAGCCTCTTTCCGCTCTCCGAATTCAGGTCCGGTATACAAATAAACAGGTACAGCCATAAAATATCAATACGTACGGAGAATATTCGAAAGCGTACCCACGATTCTGACATCCTGACAGTAAATTGCCTGAAAGGCAGAATTTTCAGGCTGGAGCCTGACTCTGGTAGCCTCTTTATAATACCGTTTCAACGTTATAGCATCATCAAGGACAGCTACGACAATCTGCCCGTCAACAGCAGTAGAACTCTGCTCCACTACCGCGAGATCCCCTTCAAGAATTCCGGCACCAATCATGCTGGTTCCGCGGACCCTCAGCGCAAAATAGGTTTTATCAGGCCTGACGAATGGCTCCGTCAGCGTAATATAACCGTCAAGATTTTCCTCACAAAGAAGCGGCTTCCCGGCAGCAACAGTTCCCAGTAACGGAACCCGTCCCACATACGGCAGATTCTCTTTTTTCCGGTCATCAATAAGAATACGAATTGAACGGGAACGTTTCTGGCAAAGTGAAAGATAGCCTTTTTTCTGTAATGCAGAAATATGATCCTGAACAGCCCTCAGAGAAATTCCGAAATGGTCCCCGATTTCCCGAACCGTCGGGGGATAGGAATTTTCTCCGGTAAAATCCGCAATGAAAGACAAAACCTCTTTTTGCCGGTCTGTAACCTGTTTCATACCTATTCTTCTTCAAATTTCGATTCAAAAAGTTTTTCAATCGAAGAAACAGCATCTTTTTCATCAGGGCCGTCCGCCTGAATCCTGAGTGTCGTATTATAACCGGCAGCCATTGTTATGACACCCATTATTGATTTCGCATTGACCGTAACATCGTCACGGATAAGAGAAATATCAGATACAAACTTGTTGGCTGTCTGCGCAATAATGGCAGCCGGTCTTGCGTGAATCCCGGCCCGATTTTTAACTGTCAGTAATTTTTCTATCATATATTCCTCTTTTTTTCAGTAAGAATCATCACTACTGTAATAGGCTGTTTGAGCTTCACCTGTTTCTATCCATTTCAGAACATTCTGGTTAAAATCCCGTGCCGAATAATACCCCATGTTTTTCAGTCTTTCATTCATGGCTGCAGCCTCCAGAATTATCGGTAAATTGCGCCCCGGTTTTACCGGTATTTCAAGGCAGGGGACTTTGACGCCAAGCAAATCGACCGTATTCTGATCCGTACCGATACGGTCATATACCTTATTCGAATCCCATTCTTCAAGATAGACAACCAGCTGAACTTCTTTCTGGTGTCTGATAGCCCCGACTCCATACAGCTGTGCCACATTGATAATCCCCAGGCCCCTGATTTCCATATGATGGCTGATCAGCGTATTAGCACCCTGGCCCAGTACCGTATTCCCGTTTACACATCGTATTTCAACAATATCATCAGCCACAAGCCTGTGTCCGCGTTCAACAAGTTCCAGCGCCGTTTCACTCTTGCCGACACCGGAATGTCCTGCAAGCAGGATTCCCACACCATAAACTTCAACGAGAACACCGTGCATTGTTTTCTTGGGTGCAAAAACATTCGCCGCGACACGTAACAGGCGGCTCGAAAAATCGGTAGATTCGAGATTTGTCTGAAGGACCGCACAGTTATTCTCTTCCGCCAATGCGCGGAATTCGTCTGTCGGCTCAAGATTATGGGTAAAGACACAGCAGGGAATAGGATAAGAAAGAAGCTGCCGGATAGTAGCGGAATTTTCCTCTGCATGAAGTTTCTGAAGATAGGCAACTTCGCCGCGGCCGAAAAGCTGTACGCGCTGCCAGGCAAAAGAATCATAAAAACCGGAAAGAGCCAACCCCGGACGATTTATATCAGGAACGGTAAGAGCGCGCGTCAAACCGCGTCGTCCTGCGATGCATTTCAGATTCATCACATCGTGTCCCTGCAAATCAAGTTCCAGCAGATCAAGAACGGTGAATTTCTTTTCGGCCATGCGTATACTATACACAGAGATTCCTTTTTTTGCAATGCATCCGCACGCATACATCCGGCGAAAAAAAATAAATCAGATTTACAGATACATACCTGAGGTATTTTCAAAAGTCTGTCAGCTTTATGAAAGTGGCTTTATAGAATTTTTCAAGTCCTTATATTACAATTATTTTAAAAATTCTATCATTACATCAAAGGCTGAGTCGTTTCCAAAACCAGTCTGACTTTTGAAAACGACTCAGCCTTTGAAACTATTTTTTTTCCTGAACTTTATCTTTTTCTTTTTTTATTTTGTTATCAAGAATATCCATCATTTTATTTAATCCGGCAGTAAAATCAAAATCGTCACTTGTCACGTGCCCCTGAGCTCCCCACCGGAAATTAAACGTACAATCAAAAAAATATGCTTTATCACGCTTTACACGCAAAATCAGATCTACAATAAGGTCATCAGCATAGCTGATACGCTTCAGTTTTTTATCGATCAAATCAGTCTGTTTTTGTTCGAAATCAAAGCCAACTGCAGAAACAGATTTTGTCATATATCATTCCCCCATTATCCGGAAAATACCGGAATTATTTTCCAGCCGGCCACAAGACTGAACCGGTAACCGGGTCTGTTGAATTCAGTATACTATCAGATATAACAAAAGGCAAAGGCTATCGTAGTTTTTTCGTGCTTTCTGTCAGCGCTCCCTGAGATATGAAGAATCTATTTTTAATTCCGCCCTGTATTTCGCTACCGTTCTCCGGGCCACTTTAATACCCCGGCTTTCGAGCAGGTCTGCAATCTTCTGATCAGAAAAGGGTTTGTCATCCTCCTGCTGAGAAGCCAGAATCTGCTTTATTTCATATTTAACAGACTCTTTCGATAAACCGGTGGCAGGGAGCCGGTCCGGGCGGTCTTCTTCTGACGGCTCAACAGAAGTCTGCGCTACAGCCCCGGTAAAAAAATACTTTATTGCAAACAGCCCCCACTCACATTGGAGATACTTGCTGTTAG
Source organism: Treponema sp. UBA1798 (assembly GCA_002319875.1). Classification (GTDB taxonomy): domain Bacteria; phylum Spirochaetota; class Spirochaetia; order Treponematales; family Treponemataceae; genus Treponema_D. Next base: position 10,092 of record DCFS01000319.1, read on the forward strand.
CCATTCTTGATACAGTCGCTTCATGGACGCCGATCACATCGGCAATATCCTTTTGTCTGAGAGGAACAAGATACCGGGGACCTTTTTCAAAGAAAGCAATCTGAGCCCGTACAATTGCACAACAGGCTTTCCCTATGGTATTCTCCCGGAAATTTAAGTTTTCAATAAATACTTTGGCCTCACGTACAGCCGAGGTAATAAATTTTTTGTCACTGCGTGTTACCTCTTCCGGCTTCGCTTCAATATATACGGATGAAAGTTCCACATTCGGCAGTACGTTATCAGCAAGACTGACACGAAAACTGAAATTACGGCCACTGGCAACAAGATTTCTTTCAAAATCATCGTTTTCTATGGATACCGGAATTCTGGTAACATAAACATCAGGGACTACATAGATATTTCCCGATGCACCGAACTGCCTTGCCGGATGAGGATCAAGCGTTTTTATAAAAGAAAGAGCCGCTTCAATATCTTTGATCGAAAATCTGCTGATTGTATCCAGCTGATTCTTACCGGATGCAGAAGCCGCAAAGGAAAGTTCTGCCTGCTCTTTGACATACGCTTCTATTTTTTTCAATATCCGTACCGGCAGCGGCGGATCAAGAAAATCAAAATGCCCGTTCAGAATAAACAAAGCTGCAGCAGGTGCATCCTTACGGATTATTGCCTGAACATAAAGACTTTCCTGTATATTGGTACAGCACGTACCTACCGGATCCAGACGGCGTATTATATCAATACATTTGTCAAGCATACGGCGGTTCCATGCAGGATGGCTACCGTCAAGCAGAGAATCCGGCGCAAGTATATGAAAGCCCGATGTGTCGAGATTTTCTATCAGCCTGATTCCAAGTTCCCGTTCACCGGATGACAGTTTCATGACATTCAGCTGGCTTAAAAGATGATCCTGTAAGGTTTCCCTTTCATCCGCCTTGCTTTCCAGTATATCCTGAAAATTATCAGATTTAAGTTCCCCCGCAGCCGACGTCTTACCTATATGCAGATAATCTGCCGGTGCCCTCGTTACCTTCCGGACGTATTCCGTACCTGAGGCAAGAGGATCTTGTGAAATTTCCAGCGCAGGATTTTTATCGACAGCGGCATAGATTTCCGAACGGAGATCCTGACTGCTCATAGCCAGTAAATTTAAAGAATAAATCTGCTGCTGACTCATCCGCTGCGTCTGTATTTGAGAAACTCTTTGTGTCTGCTGAAATTCCAATCCAGGCATAGTGTACCGTTTGATTCCCGGGAACACACAGATAAAATCACCATGACTCCAGGCCGCGTGTCTCCCGATCTCTACTATAGCATAAAACAGGATATGCCGGTATACTTTGCTCTATGAAAACTCTGGAAAACTTCGGAATACAACTTCCCCGTATTTTACTTCCAGCAAAAACAGATTTACAGACATGGGCTGTCATAGCATGCGACCAGTATACCCGGAATATGGAATACTGGCGAAAAGTCAGTCAGATAACGGATGGAAAACCATCAACATATAATCTTATTTTACCGGAAATCTATCTTGATTCTGCCGACAGGGATCTACGGATTCATGCTATAAGGGAAACGATGCAGCGATATCTTGATTCAGGTATCTTTGCAGCGGAAAAACAGGAATTCATATATATCGAACGCAAAACTGCTTACGGACGGCTCAGACACGGCCTGATTATGGCGATCGATCTTGAACACTATGAATGGACCCCCTTCACAAAGGCCATGATCCGCTCTACGGAGGCAACAATCACGGAACGTATTCCTCCCCGGATGGAAATCCGCAGAGGAGCTGCACTTGAAACACCGCACATCATGCTGCTGGTCAACGATCCGCGGAAACTCCTGGTTGAGGAAACCGGGAAAGAAGTTAAAGAATCCGGAAGGACTGCACTTTATTCGGGGAATCTTATGCTGAACGGAGGTTCCGTTACGGGCTGGCCGGTCGACACAGAAAAACAGATCAACTCTATAGAAAAAGCACTCAACCGGCTTTCTGAAGAAAATACAGCTGCTGACGGCGCCGTATTTCTGTTTGCAGTCGGGGACGGCAATCATTCTCTTGCTACTGCAAAGGCTGTATGGGAAGAACACAAACGGTATCTGAAAACCTCAGGGATGACCGGGGATCAGATTGAAAAAAGTCCGGTACGATATGCGCTTGCTGAAGTAGTAAACCTGTATGATTCAGGTTTAACCTTTGAACCGATACACCGGGTATTTTTCGGTGTTGATCCTGAAAATCTTGTCATGTTTATACAGGAACACCTCGGAGGCGGACTTACGGACATCGCCGGTGCGGAACAACTCAAAGCAACCGTACGGAATTCCTTTTCATCTTTCGGATTTTCATATAAAAAGGATAATAAACAGTACTTCAAATGCCTCAAAACGGAAGGGGCTGAACTTGCGGTCAGTATTCTCCAGCCGGTACTGGATGCATACAGGGAAAAAAACGGAAGTACCATCGATTACATCCATGGGGACAATGAGGCATTGAATCTTGCGGACAGGAACGATATCCTTTCGATACTCCTGCCGCCGGTTGCAAAAGACAGTTTCTTTACAACAATAAACAGGCGCGGGCCTCTGCCCCGGAAAAGCTTTTCAATGGGTGAAGCCGATGAAAAACGTTTCTATCTTGAGTGCCGTACGTTATTTCAGGAACACGCTGATTCAATAACGATGGCTTAACCGGGGTTTCTTCAGTTTTTTACGATACGGATGATTGCAGAGCCGAACTTTTCTGCTTTCACTTCACCGATTCCATATACGGTTAAAAGAGTTTCCCGGCAATCCGGTTTGACGCAGGCGATGTCTGCAAGCGTTTTGTCGCCGAAAATAACATAAGGCGGTACGTTTTCCTCTTCTGCCTGCTTCTGCCGCCACCGTCTGAGTTCTGAGGCTATACGAACAGCCTCCCGATCATTTTCATCTATAACGGCCTGCATTTTCTTATGAAGCCTGAAACCCGTTTTTATCAGTTGCAGCGGCTTTTCATTCCCGGAAAAGAGAACGGGCAGCAAAACAGTTTGCCGCGATGCAAGAAGGTTCCGTCCTGATGCCGTTAGGGAAAGCACACCGTAGTCTTCTGTCTTTTCAATATATTCTTCTTCAATCAGGTCGTTTCCCAGTTCAAACCAGTCTTCCCTTCCCAGCTCCGTACCGATTCCCCATGTCGAAAGTTTATTATGCCCGTTATCGACAATCCGTTTCTGTCTGGATCCTAAAAGTACATCTATTATATACGCCATACCGAAACGCTGTCCGGTACGAAGCATACAGGACATGAATTTCTGGACATAAATGGTGACATCTTTTTCCGGAACAGGCCCGCATTCGCAGATATCACAACACAGCTCTGCAGGACCGGTACTTTCCGGAAAAGTTTCACCAAAATAGGCCAGGAGCATGCGCCGTCTGCAGCTACGACAGGTCGCATACTTTATCATCCCCTGCAGAAGTATTTCAGCCTTCGCACTGTCTGATCCGCTGTCAAAAAAATACCGTATCTTATGTATGTCGGCAGGGCTATACAGCAGGAGCGCTTCTGCCGGCAGACCATCACGCCCTGCCCTGCCGATTTCCTGATAATACTGCTCAAGAGATTTCGGCATGTCATAATGAATCACAAAACGGACATTAGGTTTATCGATTCCCATTCCGAAGGCAACGGTTGCAACCATTATCTGTATTTTGTCATGAATAAAAAGATCCTGATGTTCCGTACGTTCTTCCGGGGAAAGACCGGCATGATATCCCAGTGCCGGAAAGCCAGTATTACGCAACGATAAAACCAGCTGGTCAACCTGTTTACGTGAAAAACAGTAAATAATACCGCTTTCGTCTTTGTGTTTTCCCAGAAAATCTGATACCTGTAAAAAAGGATCCCGTTTATTCTGTACTTCAAGATATATATTCGGACGATTAAAACTTGCAACAAGAACTGCAGGATTTTTGAGCCGGAGATTTTTCAGAATATCCGAACGTACCTGTTTTGTCGCCGTAGCAGTGAGCGCAAGACAGACTGCACCGGGAAACTGTTCCCTGATACCGGCTATGCCGAGATAATCAGGACGGAAATCATGGCCCCACTCACTGATGCAATGAGCTTCATCAACTGTAAAACAACAGACATGGACATCATGAAGTATTTCCCGGATACGCTGCGTGGCCAGCCCTTCAGGCGAAACATAGAGTATTCTGGTCTGCCCTGATCTGATGCTTTCTACGCTGCCCAGATAATCACTCCATTCAAGGGAACTGTTCAGAAAAACTGCATGTATACCATATCCGGCAAGAGAGGTAACCTGGTCCTGCATGAGAGCGATCAACGGAGATATGACAACCGAAACCCCGTCAAAAATAAGGGCAGGAATCTGATAGGTTAACGACTTGCCTCCTCCCGTCGGCATAACAGCAAGCGTATCCCTTCCGGAAAGGACATTTGAAATAATTTCTTTCTGGAGTGGTCTGAAGGAAGAATAGCCGAAAACTGATTTAAGAACAGTCTCTGGAGACATGCCGGTACACGACCGGGAATTATGCTGCGGGGTATTGTCAGTTATGGACATAGAGACAGTATAGCAGGTAAGCACATTATTTTCCTACCTGTATATCAGGTATTTTTATACTGCACTTTATTTCATCACTCCATACGGTGAATAATAAGTATTTCCGTAATCAGCATTATAACCGCACAAAGGTATTTAACAATCTGGCCATTTCCTCTTCCGTTTCTATACACTCACCCTCAATCCATTTTACGAGGACCTGGCATAACCCTGACGCATGAAATGAAACATAATACATGAGCTCCTTCTCTGTCCATCCCAAATTACTGCGTGTCTTGGCCGGCTGGCTCTCAATAAGAGGTTCCAGATATTGTGCAAACTCATCCTGGAGAATTGAGATCAAATGGTTCTTATTCAGCACAAGGATAAAGTCCCGGTGATTTTTAAAAAAAGAAAAGAAAATCATTGCCATCGCATAGAGAGAAACTGATTTAACAGCTTTCTTTGCCTGTTCCGTCTGAGAAAATTCATTAATAAGTGTTTTAATATAGATTCGAAGAATATCTTCTTTCGATTTGAAATTTCTGTAAAAAGAATTTCTTGCCACAAGAGCTTCCTGCGTAATCCTGGCGACACTCAAAGACTCAAAATCATATTTTTCTAACAGCCCAAGTAACGATTCGATAATCAAAATCTGGGTTTTCTTTAATTTCATAGACACTCCATCTGATATTTTTGGAACATAAGTCAGTGTTCTGTTCCATTTCACTCAAAAATTATTGACAGCAGACGTTGCAGATATTATATCATAGTGTATATGGAGCAGGTTGTTCCATATACAGAGATCCGCGGACATAAATATTCTGGTTACCAGACAACATTGAAGGAGTTATTATGAAAAGACTTTTTTTCAGGGATTATCAGCAATCAAAAAGAATGATAGTACATTCATTCTCAATTTTAACCGCAGGCATTATGCTAAGCCTTTCCGGTCCGGCGATGGCAGCAGAAACTCAGGTACAGGAAAACAAGAACTCACTGCCTAACAGGGGTGTCCCTCTTTTCGTTGATATCAGCAAAGACCTGGCTCCGAAAGCTGATGCCGCTCTTGATTCTTACTATGTAAATTGCTGTTTTGAGGCCGGCGGGAAACAGCTGGGATTTGAATGGCATGAAATGATTTACCGGCTGCCTCAGGGAAATTTTACATCAACTGAATTTCTGCTTATGAACGGATCGGATGATCATTTCTTCCCGAATACGCTTTCTGAACCATTGACGCAGAATGACAGTATCCCTGATGGACAACTCACTATTTCCTCTTCAATCGGGAAACTTAAGGGAGATCAAAAAGAGATGACCCTGAGTCTTCAGTCCGATAAAGGAAATGTCAATGTCGTTTTACGGCCACGCAGGGAAGTGCTTTACAACGGGTCTACCGGATTGCTTAATCTTGCCGGCAGCAAATCGTATGAGTATGCCTACACCAATATGGATGTAGAAGGAACTGTTACAATCGACGGCAAAGAATACAAAGTGAAAAACGCGACAGCGTGGTTCGACAGACAATGGTCAGGAATTCCTGACACTGTCAGCAGCGGTGATCCGATGAAGATGATGTCGAGTTCATGGCTGTGGCTCGGTATGCCGCTCAATGAAGATTTGAGCGCTGCCATTTCGCTGTGGGATTTATATACGGATGAAGGGCGGAATGCATGCGCGACCATACTGAACAAAAACGGTACACAAATCAATGTTCCTGCAAATATCAGCTATGACGGTATCTGGACAAGCAGGAGTTCCGGTAACAAATATCCAAGAAGAGTTCATGTTTCTATTCCCGAAGAAAAACTTGACTTTACTCTTGAATCGTTAATTACAAACCCGGATTTTGTCCACAGCGATGGTAAAGGAGCACCAGGCTGCCAGGTTCTGTGCAGAGCTAAAGGGACCTATCAAGGAAAGACGTTCAACAGAAATGTAATCGTGGAAATGATAGGTGATCTTTGCGGAAAATAGTCTGGTTACGGCAGGTTTCGTTTTGGCATAGTCCTGTCCAGGCGTACAAGTACCTGCACGGGGGTTGTCTGAAAATATGAATCAGCCTGGCAGGAAAGGACCCGCTGTGTTTTCCTGTCAGGTTGAGATATACAGGATATAATAAGACAGATTACAGGGAAGACATCCGTGTAAACTGCCTTGAGTAACAAAAAATCACTTTGCCATACAGCATACTCCACTGCCTTGCCAAACCATCTTACTTTTGTTATAGTAAGAAAAACGCCAGCGTGGTGGAATGGTAGACACGAAAGACTCAAAATCTTTTGCTCGCAAGGGTGTATGAGTTCAAGTCTCATCGCTGGTAATTATTTCTTTTCCCTGCCGGTCTGATACGGCGTTATCAGCAGGCAGGGATATCGATGCCTCCAGTGTTTTTACGGTAGGAAACTGCTTCGGCCATATGATCACAGCCGACAACCGCAGCGCCGTCCATATCAGCAATAGTACGCGCCAGTTTAAGGCAGCTGACAACACCGCGGGGAGAAAAGCTGTATTCAGCAGCGGCAGTGTCCAGTATTTTCTTTGTTTCATGAGAAAGACAGCACACTTCCGTAACTTCAGAAACAGAAAGCATCGCATTACGTTTTCCCTGTCTGTCGCGCTGTATACGGACAGCTTTTGCAATTGCAGGCCTCAAAGCAGACGTTGCCGTTTTTTTTATATTTTCACCGGTTATTTTTCCGTCTGTGCAACTGTCACTTTCCACGCGGATACGCATATCGATCCGGTCGAGGAGCGGGCCCGATATTTTTTTCCAGTAGAGTTCCACAGAGCGCATACTGCATAAACATATTCTGTCTTTTGATCCAAAATTGCCGCAGGGGCAGGGATTAGCAGCCAGCAGAAGCTGAAATGAAGCCGGATATGTTGTCGAGCGGCCGGCTCTGCATAAAGTCACTTTTCCTGACTCGAGAGGCACACGGAGCATCTGCAGTACGGAAGTTCTGAATTCAGAAGCTTCATCAAGGAAAAGAACACCGTTATGGGCAAGAGATATTTCTCCGGGTTTACATAACGGACCGCCGCCGCACATGCCTTCGATTGTTGTTGTCTGATGAGGCATCCTGAACGGCGGGACTCTTATCAGAGAATCTGAAGAAGGCAGGATACCGGCAAGCGAATATATTCTGGTAACCGGCTGAGATTCTTCCAAGGTAAGAAGCGGCAGCAAACCGCCGAAACGCTGCAACGCAAGCGTTTTACCGCAGCCGGGGGGACCGAAGGCAAGCAGATTATGTCCACCGGCTGCAGCTATCTGCAGTCCGCGGAGTAAATACGGCTGCCCAGATACATCTTTGAGGTCATAACCTTCAGTAATTTCCGGAAACGGAATTCCATCCACTTCTTCACAATGGCCGGGGACAGGCAGGAGCCCATGCTCCGGTATTGTTTCACGGCTGAAATCATCCGGCCTGCACAGTGCATGAAAAGCATCCACCAGTGTTCTTGCGGCATACACCTGCATACCTGAAACTTCGCGGGCCTCGTTGCCGTTCGCAAACGGAATGATACAGCGCATAATTCCATGACCGGCAGCGGTAGACGCCGCAGCATGAAC
>DCFS01000319.1:18557-21500 GCA_002319875.1 Treponema sp. UBA1798
CCTGTATCAAATTTTCTCTGTGCAGAAAGTACGGCAAGTGCAACCGCAAGATCAAAACCTGCACCTTCTTTTTTCAGATCAGCAGGGGAAAGACTGATAAGTACCCGTTCGACAGGGAAATTAAACCCGGAATTACCGATTGCAGCTCTCATTCTTTCCCGCGATTCTTTTACAGCCCCATCGGCAAGGCCGACAATATCAACTGCCGGAATACCGCGCCGTAAATCAACTTCGACCGTTACAAGAGAACCTTCGTAACCGAACGGAGAAAATGATACAATCTGCATATCTTTACCTACCTGAATATAGATATGCTCCGGATATGCTAAAACATGAAGCCGTTCAGATGCGGAAGCAATTCTTCGGTCCAGAAACGGTCTTCTATTTTCAGGCCTCCGCTTGTTCTTCCTATTTTCCGGTCTGCACGTATTTTTTCACCATGAAAATCACTGCCGGCAGTAATAAAAAAGCCTATTTCCCGGCCGAGCTCTTCAAGACGCCGGCACTCCGTAACCCGCGCACCCGGATGCCAGGCCTCGAGGCCTTTGACTCCCCTGGCGTGGATATTCTCGAGAACGGGCTCGATCCTGCCCCACGAAATATACAGTGAAAGGGGATGAGCTATAACAGGCAGTCCACCTGATTCTGATATTGCAGAAACAGCTTCATCGAGGTCCGCCCCTGTCCTGTCAAAATACCATGGACGGCCTTTTGCCAGAAAGTTGTCGAAAGCCTGCTGTCTTGTTTTGACGATATGATTTTGTACAAGGAACCCGGCAAAATGGGGTCTCCCTATCATCTGGTCCGGATACAGGTTTTCTATATCCTCAAGAGATACATGGATGCCGTCTTCCTGCATTTTTTTTATAATACGTTCATTTCTTTCCCTGCGCCCGGACTGCAGGATAGCAAGAATATCTTCAAGACTGTCTGATATATGTGTCATGCCCAAACCGAGCAGATGAAATTCACCTGTAGGCCACTGTATATCCAGTTCTACCCCCGGGACCAGTGTTATACCCGCTTTTAAGGCGGCCTTTCCGGCTTCGCCCAGGCCGGAAACCGTATCATGATCAGTAACAGCCAGCACCGATACCGAAGAAGCTACAGCCAGTGCGACAAGTTCGGAAGCAGGGTATTGCCCGTCAGACGCTGTAGAATGGGTATGCAAGTCTATCATAATAAATACAATAGCACAAATTTGGAATTTATGATATTCTTATTATAATTATAATAGATACCAGATATCCAAGTTATGAGGAATAAAGAATGCCTAAAGTCGTACAGTACGCAAAAGGTTCCATTATCTATTTTACCGATGATAAAGACGATCGTGTTTTTATTCTTCAATCAGGCATTGTCGTACTTACAACTGTGGACATAGAATCCAATTCCCCCGTAACTGAACAGGCTAAAACCGGTGAGTTTTTCGGTGTAAAATCTGCACTCGGACATTTTCCCCGGGAAGAAACTGCTACTGCAATTTCTGAAAGTCACGTAATCTCCATGACCGTTTCGGAGTTTGAGCATGTATTCAGTTCGAATCCCCAGATAATCACAAAAATGCTCCGTGTCTTTTCCGGACAGCTGCGGCAGGTTCACAAAAAAACAGAATCAATACTGAACAACAGCGGAGAAGTCAACCAGCAGTCCGGGATGTTTGCCGTCGCAAAAAGTTTTTATGATGACGAACAGTTCCGCTCATGCAGCGATGTATGTATCAAACTCCTGTCACGTTTTCCTACGGCGCCGAATAAGGAAAGTGTCGCAAAATTATATGCAGACTCGAAACTTCATTATGAAAAGTTAAAAAACAGGCAGCATGGCGATACGATTCCTGCGCCCGTCGGACTTTCAAACGGAGCACTCAAACAGTTTGCACTGCCTGCGTTTGAACGTTTTGCAAAAAAATACGAACCGGAACAGGTTATCATTTCCGAGTTTGAACCGGGCGACTGCTTTTATCTTATACAGTCGGGAGAAGTTCAACTTATAAAATGTGTGAACGGTACAAAAAAAAATCTCGATATTTTAAGGCCCGGTGAATTTTTCGGTGAGATGGCAATACTTGACAATTCCCCCCGCTCAGCTACCTGTGTAGCTATCGGAAATGTTGAAGTCCTTGAATTCAACAAAGAAAACTTTTCGCTGCTCATAACCGGCAACCCGCAGATAGCGCTTATTCTGCTGAAACTGTTTTGCAAACGTATTTACGACCAGAAAAGAAGACTCAGAATTCTCGTCATAAAAGATCTTCAGGCACGTATAGCGGACGTTTTTATGATGTTCGATGAAATGAATCCCGTACTGAATCTGAATGAGCGTCAGCGCCGTTTTAATCTGACTATCGCAGACGTAGCACACTGGGCAGGTCTGTCACCGGAAGTCACAAGGAATGAGCTGAATAAATTTGTGGAAAAACGGAAAATCGATATTTATGATACCTATATCGTCATATCCAATATCAGCGATATGAAACGTATTGTCGATACGAAAATGCAGCATATCTCGTGACACACTGATTAAAGCTCCGGAATTTACTCAGCAGCACTTTCTGGATATCCGGAGACTTGTCCATCAGAAACGGTTGATATCGGCGGTCTCATACATGACTCTTGACCGGTTCTGCATAAATCTGATATAGTATTAACATTCTTCGCCAACTTAGCTCATCCGGTAGAGCAGCGCATTCGTAATGCGCAGGTGATCCGTTCGAGTCGGATAGTTGGCTTAAAACCGCTATCGAAAGATAGCGGTTATTTATTTGTCTTACAAAGAAATGAAAACAAATACGGAAATCTTCAATATCCGTTCAGGCCTTCTTTCCCTTAGAAAGACGCTTTTTTAACCAATCTTGTACTAAAAGTTGTACTATTCGACTTTTAGAACGGTAATCGGGGAGTTAAAATTGCGTCCTTTTTATCTCTACAAACGGGAAATCTG
>DCFS01000062.1 GCA_002319875.1 Treponema sp. UBA1798
CTGCCCATCAGTTTTTCAACAAGTGCGTTTATACAGCTGTCGTTATTGCTGTAGCAGTTGATATAGGTCTTAACCCGCGGAAAATCCAGAAGATGATAAGGATTCTCCAGCGAAATAAACACCGTCGGGATATCATTGATATAATGGCCGCAATCAGCCCCCATCGGCTGTTTCCATTCGATGCGGACAACAGTCTGATTGCTCTTTGTACTAAGGTTAGCCACATAAACGATAAGGTCATATTTGTTTACAAAGTCCATGTATTTTGCAGTAAACCCTTCACCATATGGCTGGGGAATAAAATCCTCAACTTCAAATCCTTCTTTTATCAGCAGATCGCGTACTTTTGAACACGCCTGTTTAATCTGATAATTACCTTCACCGCCGGCTGCCGGTTCAATAGTGTAAAAAAGTATTTTCTTATATTTCTCAGTAGAAAGGGGCAGCACCCCTTTCTGTTCTTTTACAAGCGTAATACTCTTATCCGCACATTCATCCGCCCACGCTTTATGCTGCCCGCAGCCCACAACCTTTCGGGCCTCTTCAACACTGATCTGGCGGATCCCCTTATGTAATCCCAGTGCAGCTTTTGTCGCAAGGATTCTCGATACGGCATCATCAAGCCGTTCCTGAGTGATTATTCCATTTTTTATGCCATCCAGCATAAATCCGTAATCTTCTTCAAGGTTTCTTGCAAAAAGAAACATATCACAGCCGCAGGCAATCGAAGTCGGAACGGCAAGCCGGCGGCTCATAGCCAGCATATAACCTGCCATTGTTGTAGCGTCGGTACAAATAAGACCATTGAAATGAAGTTCTTTTCTCAGAAGGCCGGTAAGAATTTCCCTGCTCAATGTTGCCGGTTTAATATCTTCATCACGTATGGAGGGATTCAGTTTTCTCGACCATGCAGGCTGCATAATGTGTCCTGCCATAACTGTCAGAGTACCTGCGTCGATACAGGCTTTATACGCCCTGCCGTATGTATTCATCCAGGTATCAGCATCCATACTGTTTATAGAAGTCACAAGATGCTGGTCGCGTTCATCCTGTCCGTCACCGGGAAAGTGTTTAATGGATGCAGCAAGTCCCAATTCCTGGACTTTTTTTACGTAAGCCTCACCCATTTTTCTGACTGTTTCCGGATCCGATCCGAACGTCCGGGTATTAGTAATCGGGTTTCTGAAATTACTGTCGATATCAATAATCGGAGAAAAAGCCCAGTTGGCACCAACAGCAAGAGCCTCTTTTGCACAGGCTTCTGCCATCTTCTCTGCCATTTTTATATCACCGCTTGCTGCAATTTCCATAGGTGAACCGACAAGCGTTCCCTCTGAAACGATACCATTCCCTCCCTTTTCAAGATTTGCGGCAATAAGCAGAGGAATTTTACTTTTCTTCTGCAGTGTCAGAGATGCATGTACAGCGTTTTCTGTCGGGATTACCCGGTACATGCATCCCCCCGGAGAAAGAATCTTAAATACATATTCAAACTCTTCAGGTACCGCTTTTTTGAACAGGACACAGAACAGTTGCCCGGCCTTCTCTTCAATACTCATGCCGTGCAGAGTATTCTCTATCCACCGGACATCGTCGTCTGATAAATTGAAAGGTTTTTTCTTAAAATCAACCATTATCTCTTACTCCTGTATTTTTAATTTCTGAAGGAAGTCCATAATACTGATAGAGTTCCCCAGGTGCATCGTTCACATCAAACAGCGCTTTCGCTCCATTTAATAAGCGTTCGGTAACAGATTCATTCCGGATCGCCGTTAACTGCTGCGGATCTTTTTTCAGGTCATACAACTCATCACCATTTGAGAGTGAATGTAAAAATCTGGCATTAATCCGCGCATCAATTTTAAGTACCGGAATATTTTTCATAAAGCGGAAGCCAGGAACGAGTGAAGCAGTTCTCAGCTCCTCTGGAGTAAACAGCCCGTTCATGTGTGACGGAAAAAGCGTATATTCGTGTACGGTAACAGACGGATCGTGAACAGATCTGAGGAGCACATACCGGCCGTCTGTTACTCCGAGAGGAGCGCCAAGATAACCGAAAAGCGCATACTTCCGGACCTCTTTATCTGCTGCAATCGTATCTTTCAGAGGTCTGCCCTGCATATTTTCAGGAATACTGATAGTAAAGAAATCGAGAATAGTCGGAGCGATATCTATAGTCTGTACCAGCGCATTCCTGGTCCCGCCTTTTCTTCCATACCGGGGGTCATATATAAAAAAAGGAAGATGAACAAGTTCTTCATAATTAGGCGATGTACCCTTACCCCAGCAGTTGTGCTCACTCAGCATAAACCCGTGATCAGTATTGACAATCAGCATCGTATCTTTCCAGAGATCCAGTTCATCCATTTTATCGAGTACTCTGCCAAGCTGTGCATCACAAAACGAAGTGAGTGCGAAATACTTGTTCCGCATTTTACTTACATCAGTCTCCGGTTCCGTAACCGATGCATACGGAGGCCAGTCCGGAGAATTAAAATCATCAGGGTCAAGAAAACCAGACTGATAGGACTCGGGAGAAGTAAACGGTTCGTGCGGATCAAAGGTTTCAATCTGCAGATACCAGTTATCAAATCTGCTGTTCCTTGAGAGGAAATCAAGACCATTATCAAATGTCTGCCTCATCGGATAGTCTTTTTCCTCTTTTATTGCCTCACGGTTATGTATATTCTGCCAGCCGCCGATACGGCGCATCGCGTGCATTTTTTCATTAACGGCAGCAGGAGACATCTGATTAGGAGCATCAGGCGATACAGGAGGTGTCAAGTCTGCAATCCAGGCATCACTTTCCTGCCCTCTGTGACATTCCCAGGAAGAATACCTTCCCTGATAGGTAGCGCCGCCATCCTGCAGGTAATGATAATGATCCGTAGTCAGATGTGTATAAACGCCATGCTGTTTCAGGATCTGCGGCATGGAATCGTCAAAAGGTTCCAGAGGTCCCCAGCTTCTATGGAGAAAATTATAGCGGCCCGTATGCAGTTCCCTTCTTGCAGGCATACACGGTAAACTGCCCGCATAACATGTCGTAAACTTTACAGCCTCTTTTGCGAGGCGCTCGAACCCCGGCGCCGCAACAGGGCCGCCATACACGGAAAGCAAATCCCGGCGAAGAGAATCAAACATTACCATAATCGCTTTCACGTATTCCTCCTGTACTATAACGATAAAACAGACAACATAATGAGCCACTTGCACGATTACATCCGAAGCTGCACGTGCAAAAATCGGCTGGTTCTTATGACCAATATAATTAATTAATTTAATTATCTATACTATATCATGGATTGTTCCAGACAGCAAGATAAAGCAGGTAAAAAAAGCAGAATATGTACAGATCAAGCCAGAACGACCAGGGTATGAATACCTCCACACGGATAAAAAAAACGGGCAATCCGCAAAAAGCCCTGTCAGTATCAGTTTTTTCCGATTGACAAATACGCTTATTCATGTTTCAATAGTTTCAGTATTTATTTTGAATTCATTTGGATTGTTACTGTTAAATCAGGCAAGACCATCTGCATACGATGTCGTGTGTAGATAGTCCTGCCTTTTTTTATATATACAGCAGTGGAGCAGATACGATGGTAGATTTATCCGGAATGACAACAGAAGCCCGTAATGCAAATACGATGTCGCTTGATACAATGACACCGCTTGAAATAGCGGCAGCCATGAATAAGGAAGACGCGGGTGTGGCGGAAGCCGTTTCAAAGGTGCTCCCGCAGATAGCAGATGCGATTACCTGGTGCACTGAAGCGCTTAAGAAAAAAGGGCGTATAATATATATGGGAGCCGGAACAAGCGGCAGGCTTGGTCTTCTTGATGCTGTCGAATGCCCGCCAACGTTCGGTGTACCGCCGGAAATGGTTATCGGCCTTATCGCCGGAGGGCAGAAAGCTTTCATCCGTGCAGTAGAAGGTGCAGAAGACAGCCACTCACTGGGACAGGAAGACCTTGAAGCTGTGCACGTCTGCCGTGATGATGTAGTGATCGGACTTGCGGCAAGCGGACGTACACCGTATGTAATCTATGCACTGAAATATGCGCACTCAATCGGCTGTAAGACGATAGCAGTTGCATGCAACCGGAATTCCCTTATCGGGAAGGAAGCTGAACTGGCGATTGAGCTGGTAGTAGGACCGGAAGCGCTGACCGGATCTACCCGCCTTAAATCCGGTACGGCCCAGAAAATGGTGCTGAACATGATTTCAACAGGGAGCATGGTAGGTATCGGCAAAGTCTACGGGAACATGATGGTAGATCTTATGCAGACAAACGAAAAACTTGAATCACGTGCGGAAAATGTCGTCATGACGTCTACCGGCTGCAGCAGACCTTCTGCGCGTAAAGCCCTGGATGAAGCTGACGGTTCCGTAAAGACGGCTATCGTCCTTATTCTGCTTGACTGCAGTGCAGACGAAGCCCGCCGGAGGCTTGATATATGTGGCGGACATGTCAGAAAAGTACTGACTGAAAATCAGTAACGCAGCCGTCAGCAGCAGGGTATGCAGTTCTTTAAAGATATTGCAGTCAGGATTTAATACCCTCTATTACGGACCCGGAGGTCGGGGTATTAAAGCCCGTGCACTAATAAACAGAAGGAGGAAAAATGAATAATTCGGAACTTGCGGCAAAGATCGTTATACTGGTCGGCGGCGCATCAAACGTGATCAAAGCAGCAAACTGCATGACACGCTGCAGGGTTACGGTAAAGGACGTTTCGCTTGTTAAGGAAGCGGAATTAAAGGCTTCAGAAGGTGTTCTCGGCGTCGTTGCAGACGGGAATGCCTTTCAGATTGTTCTCGGGCCCGGAAAGGCGAAAAAAGTTACTGATGAACTCATGGCTATGGGTATTTCCGCTGTTGCAGATACGGTAACCGGCGACTGGCAGAAAAACAAGGATGCAGTGAAACAGGGACAAAAACAAAGCAGTTTTAAGAAAGCTCTCAGGACTATCGCTGAAATCTTTATCCCCCTGATTCCGGCAATCATTGCAGCAGGCCTGTTCAATGGTTTCGGAAGCCTTATAAGCACGTTGCAGGGACAACATGTTCTGGCTGAGGATGGTTTCTGGAAAGCAGTCCAGCTGATGTTTACACTCATCGGCGGCGCGTTCCTGAGCTACTTCGTTATTTATGCAGGTATCAATTCCGCAAAAGTGTTCGGTGCTACGGAGGCTCTGGGCGGCATGCTCGGTGCCATTTCCATCGGATCAAATATTGTAGGACTTTCTACAATGATGGGTCTGTATAATAAAGACGTACCGCTTAATTCTATCCTGACCACAGGTAAAGGCGGACTTATCGGTGTTATCATCGGTGTATGGATTCTTGCAAAGATAGAAAAGTTCCTGCGCAAACGTATTCCGGATGTCCTTGATCTGATTGTTACTCCATTCCTTACAATGCTGATTACGGGCACGCTGTTTGTATTCATCATCATGCCGTTTGCAGGTTTTGTATCGGACGGACTGATAAAAGTGCTGAGTCTTATCATCAATTCACCGAATCCGGTAGTAAACGTCATCAGCGGATACATTCTCTCTGCCGTATTTCTGCCAATGGTTCTGCTTGGACTGCATCACGGTCTTATCCCCATCTATGCCGTTCAGCTCCAGGTACAGGGCGGCGTATCGCTGTTCCCGGTTCTTGCTATGGCAGGGGCAGGACAGGTTGGTGCCGCCATTGCCATCTACATCGTTGCAAAGAAAGTAAAGAACGACAGACTCAAAAAAGTCATTACCGGCGCTCTGCCTGCCGGTTTCCTGGGTGTCGGTGAACCGCTTATTTACGGTGTTACGCTGCCAATGTTCAAACCGTTTATCACTGCAGGACTGGGTGCCGGTTTCGGCGGTGCGTATGTCATGATGACTCACGTACTTGCAAACGCATGGGGTCCATCCGGACTCGTTGCAATCCCGATCATGAAACCGGAATGCATGGTCAACTATTTCCTTGGTCTGATCATCGCATATATCGGCGGATTTATAGTGACAAAGATTTTTATTACGGAGAAAGATGTCCTTGCTGTCTGAACAGATCGGTTATTCAGTATATTTTTCCCAGTTTGCACGGCAGAAAGAACAGCTTGCATCGCTGTACCGTAACGGAAGCAGTATCTTTACGTCTCTGCACGTAAGTGAAGAAGTGGATGCCGCATACGTTACCGGTACAAAAGAAATGTGTGCATGGCTGCACGATACCGGCTATACCATTGTCGCAGATGTTTCAAAGGAAACTCTGAAAGTCTTCGGTGAAACGGATATCGTACAGTTTGCAGACAGAATGCACATATCAATACTCCGCATTGACTGCGGATTTTCCGTACGGGAAATTGCGGAAATTGCAAAACGGATACCGGTATGCATCAATGCATCAACTGTTTCTGCCGCAGATGCAGCACTTATTGCAGATCACGCAGTAAAGGTCTTTGCACTGCATAATTTTTATCCGCGCCCGGAAACGGGACTTGATCCGGCGTTCTTTGAAAAACGGAACGCCGGACTTGCACAGTATGGAATAACGGCGGCAGCGTTCATTCCCGGCGATATACTAAAACGGGGGCCTGTATTTGCCGGTCTGCCGACGCTGGAATGCCACCGGAATGCATCTCCATGGGCAGCTTTTCTTGACATGAAACAGACGTACCATGTAGATACGATATTTGCCGGTGACGGTGTCATTTCTCCGTTCGAATCTGACTGTATAGATAATTACTGCCGGACAGGAATAGCTGATATCCCGGTACAGTTTACCGGATCAGGAACGTATTTAGATGGTTCCATATTTACGATACGCGCGGATTCTCCTTCCTGGCTCATGCGGCTGGAAGAATCGCGTGCTTATGCGGTACCGGGAAAAGAGATTCAGCCCGAATTCTGTACTGAACGGAAACGCGGTTCAGTGACGATTGATAATATCGGATATAAGCGGTATTCAGGTGAAATACAGATCCTCAAAAAGGATTT
>DCFS01000208.1:0-218 GCA_002319875.1 Treponema sp. UBA1798
TGTCCGCCTGTTCCCTCTTCATACTTCAGATTTGCATCTTTTTTCAGCAGTGCGTCGCGTATCGATATATTCATAGAATATAATGAATCTTCCGTCCCGCATGACTGGTACAGTTCCGGGATGTTACCTTTCCTGCTGCATTCATCATATATATGCAGCAGGTCTGAGCCACTGCCTTCAAGATGTGCCGGATCTTCAAAAATTGTGTTCCAGTCTAT
>DCFS01000208.1:572-841 GCA_002319875.1 Treponema sp. UBA1798
TTATGCAGCGCCAGATACCATGCACCGTATCCTCCCATCGAAAAGCCTGCAATATAGGTATCTTCCCGTCTGTTTGAAACGGGGAAAATATTTCTGATCAGTCCGGGTAGTTCTTCAGAAAAAAAAGTATAATAGGCTCCTCCATGATACATATTGTGATAGAAGCTGTTTTCTGCGGAAGCCATAACGAGTACGCAGCCGTGTTTCTGGGCATAGCGTTCCACATTGCTGAAACGTACCCATGAATAATAATTGCCAAATGCACCATG
>DCFS01000208.1:1174-2909 GCA_002319875.1 Treponema sp. UBA1798
GTGATCTGTTCATTTCCTTCCGGTGTCGGAATAAACAGATTTGCGCTGACATTTGTTTTTAGTGCATGACTGAAAAAATTGGCAGTAAGTATCATTTGAATTTCTCCTTATAAGGCGTTTGATGCGCGGAGTTGACGCAGGTTTGCTGCATTCTGTTCTACCGTCTTTTTATCAAGCGGGTAGAACAGCCAGAGCGCAATGATAAACAGAATATACCCGGCCGCAGGCACCAGGCAGGTAATATTATAAATACCGTTCACGACATCCGGATCGAATGCGGTCTTTACGGTATATCCGACAGCAGACAGAAGTGCGCCGGTAAGACCGGAAGCCGCTGCCTGCCCAAGTTTCCTTGCAAATGAATAAATCGAATATACCGTACCATCAGATCTCTGCTGTGTTTTGAGCTCCGTATCATCGATAACATCCGTAATCATAGCCCAGCAGACGAGCGTAAACAGTGCGATACCGATATAGCTGATCGTATATAGAATAAACCATACATTGATATTTCTCGTATGCAGGAAAAAAAGTACGATCAGTGAAACTGTACTTAGAATGGCACCAATCAATGATAATTCTTTTTTTCCGAACAGGATGGAAAGTTTTACGGAAAAAGGGGTAAAGGCAAAGGTTATGATTGTTCCAAGCAGCGTTGCGATTGAAAATGCCGCTGCACTGCCGAAGTAGTTCGGATAAATATACGCCCCGGTACTCGTCAGTGAAAGCTGCGCAAGGAGCAGAAGCAGGGCAGCCACGATAATTCCGACCAGCGACCGGTTATGAGCAATTCCGCAGATGAGTTCCTTTAATGAGAATTTTGTTGTAAGCTGTTTTACTTTTACGCGTTCTGTGGTCATCCGGTAACAGATCAGATAACAGATTACCATCAGTACTGCAAGAACCACAGATGCGGCAGACAACCTTCCGGCAGATAAAATAGTTTTACCATCTTTGCTTTTATAGAATACAAAAAGTGGGAGCAGAACACCGACAACCATTATTCCTACTGTTGCACCTATTGTCCTCCATGTTGAAAGTGCAGCTCTGTCTTCCGGTTCGTCTGAAATGGCAGACGCCATAGATCCGTACGGAATGTTGATAGCCGTATAACAGACACTGCCCCATAACAGATAAGAGAAAAACATCCAGAAAATTTTGAATCCCATCGGCATGTCTCTGAACCAGACAGGAAACAGCAGTACTGTTGCAACTGCTATAGGTCCGCACATCCTTCTCAGCCATGGTGCGAATTTACCTTTTGCAGTCGGACGGCTTCTGTCTACGATTTGTCCCATAGTGACATCGGTGCACGCATCGACAATACGGCCGGCCATCATCATCAACCCGACAAGTACTGCAGATACTCCCATTACATCCGTATAAAATTTCAGCAGGAACACTGCAGAAATGACAAACGTCAGATTATTTGCCAGATCACCAAATGCATAACCAACCTTATCTGTTATACCAAATTTTTTTGTACCTGTATTTTGATTTTCCATTGTTCATACTGAAAAACATGACCTTATGCGACAGCTTCTGTCCTGTTTTTCTTACCTCCATTCATACTGTGCTTTTTATTAATAAAATGTAACCGGTTACATTTTTGAGTATATGCACTCTTGAGAAGATTGTAAAGGAGGCAGGAATGCAGGATACAAACTTGTTATGCAGGGTATCCTGCAGATTATTGTTGCGGAGGGTTTAATACCCCGACCCCCGGGCCGTATGA
>DCFS01000208.1:3191-3325 GCA_002319875.1 Treponema sp. UBA1798
GATACCTTTAGCGAACTCCATACCCCGCTGCCTGCCGGGGTTGTTGATTTATTTATAAATCGTCAGTCTGTCTTCTATGGGCAGAAATGTTTTTTTATCAGGTTCTCCGAGAGGTTTCCCGAACGGCATTTCCG
>DCFS01000208.1:3568-5343 GCA_002319875.1 Treponema sp. UBA1798
AGAGGTTTCCCGAACGGCATTTCCGCAATAAGTTTCCAGGCAGCAGGAGCATTCCACATTTTTTTTACTTTATCGTCTATCAGAGGGTTATAATGCTGCAGAGTTGCTCCCAGTCCTGCAGCCTCGAGCATCAGCCAGATATTAGACTGAAGCATACCGGAAGACTCCAGCGACCAGACGGGAAAATTATCTTTATAAAGCGGATATGAGTTTTGCAGATTGACAATAGTATCCTGATCTTCAAAATAAAGTACTGTACCTGATCCGTTCCTGAATCCGTCAATCTTTTGTTCTGTAGCGGAAAATTTATCGGCAGGAACAAGCGGTCTGAGCGTTTCTTTGGTAATATCCCATAATTTGTCATGTTGCATTCCCAGCAATACAATAATCCGGGAACTCTGTGAATTAAAGGCTGTCGGCGTGTATCTGACAGCGTCTGCGATAAGCGAATGAATTTCATCGTCACTGATTACAGATTCCTTACCTATATTATAGATGGATCTGCGATCCTTTATAGCCTTTTCCAATGTCTTGATAATACCCATTGTGTGCCTCCACGTCTGAGATTCTGAAAGTATATAAAAGTCAACATCTGATCTTCAGGAAAATATCCGATGAATACATAGGGCAGTAATCAGCATATCCCGAAGGAAATGTAATCTCTATGCTTTAAATTTGTCACATTCCGGCACAGAAGTCAATGTTTAATTCAACATTACAGGAATCTTTGCACAACTTGTCTGATTTTTTACCACGATGAATATTATCGCAGATTTTTTGATTGAAAGATATAGTAAAAACACGTCTGTACTATTTATCGGAAGAATGCAGGCTAACTCCTGCAACGGGGGAAGGTTACTTTTCTAAAATGTGTCCGCCCCGTTACGTTGCCGTAATGAGGCGGACTAATCGGGCTACCGGAATTCGAATCCGGGACCCCATGCCCCCCAGACATGTACGCTAACCAGCTGCGCTATAGCCCGTTGTCTGTGCAAATTGCTTTGCAGTAACTCAACTATAGTATCAAAAGCAGTGAGGGGTGTCAATATCCCCTCCTGATCCCGGACGCGCTTTATTTCTGCAGCCAGCCCTGCTGTACTGCATTATCTATATTTGACTGTATCCATGGCCATATGCGGGGCATATTGTTTCTGACGATATCCATCCGGTCAAGAACATTCTGTACCGTTACGTGACCTTCTTTCCATGTATGTCCTTCTGTCAGGGTATTGTGGAGGAAAGGCTGCAGCCGGTCAAGGCAGTTCGCAAATCGGGAATCCGCTGTTTTCATTGCATCGAATTCTTCCCATAATGTACGTAGTGGTTTTCCCTGGTCTTCAGGAAGCTGTGAAAACAGTTTGTCCGCTGATGCCGTTTCCCGTTCCGCTTTTGTTTTATTTCCTGCATCGTCGTATGCAAATGTATCACCTGCATATATTTCAATCAGGTCGTGAAGAATAACCATTTTTATTGCACGCCCTGTATCCGGTGTATCCTGGGCATATTCACCGAGCAGAAGAGCCATCATGGCCAGATGCCAGGAATGTTCTGCGTCGTTTTCCCGGCGGGAACCGTCTACCAGCAGTGTGCGACGAAGAATGTGTGTCATTTTGTCTATTTCGGCGATAAATCTTAACTGCTGGTTCAAGCGTTCATCGTCCGAAGAAAGAAATGCATCCAAAGGGTTTTTCATTATATCAAGTATAGCGAACTTTTTATAACCGGGCAACAGGCGGTATTTTTTCATTCGTCCGGAAAAATTTAATCCCCCGCAG
>DCFS01000148.1 GCA_002319875.1 Treponema sp. UBA1798
CGCACGCCCATATCCCACGCAACATCTATTGCCGATTCAAAGTCAACATCGCCTTCGCCGAACATCATGTTGCGGAACTTTCCGGGAACGGTCTCTTTCAGGTGCATGGCGACGATTTTACCTTTACAAGCCCGCAGATCCGCAAGAACATCCGTATGTTCCGTTACGGCAGCATTCGTAATGTTCCCGATATCGGGATACACCTGGAGGTAGGCGGAATCAATAAGATTGACGTAGGTCATAGCTTTCGTTACCGTATTCATAAACGGCGTCTCCATTGTCTCAAACGCGAGAACGACTCCTTTCGCTGCAGCCATTTCCACGCATTCCCGCAGATTCTTCTCAAAACGGCGTTTTGTGCCGTCATCTGATTTTTCATAGTACACATCATAACCGGCAAGCATGATGAGACGGATCCCGAGGTCGTCGGCAAACGTTATAGCCCTGGTCATGATCTCCATACCCCGTTTTTCTGTTGCAGGATCACTGCTTCCGATTGGGTATTTCCGGTGACCGCTCAGGCACAGCGATCTGACGGGGATTCCAACGACGTTCATGATATCGATAAGAAACAGACGTTCGCTTTTTCCGATATCAAGGCGGGCAAGTTTTTCACTACTCTCATCAATGCTGATTTCTATAAAATCGAAACCGTACTTCTTTGCAGTCTCCAGTTTCTGCTGCCACGAAAATACCGGCGGCAGGGCCTTTTCATATAAACCGAGACTGTATTCTTTTTCCGCCATAGTCATTCCCTGAATTCGTAAAACGCAATTTCATCGATTTCCCGGTTCGCGGAAACAAGATATTCTCTTCCTTCACGCGTATACTGATATACGTTTGCAGGACCGACATCCCGGTCAAGGATCTCTGTCGTATAAGTGCCGTCGCAGTACTGCAGGAGAAACAGATCACGGCTTTCCCCTTTCCTGTGGCCGATGACAGCCGCGGGAACACCGAAAAGTTTACCGGCCCAGATTGCATGGGCAAACTCAACTTTTTTATCATACGTAAAAACGCGGCGGTATGCTCCATTCTGCTTTTTATAGACAGAAACCGTATCGCCGTGAAACGGTGAGATGCAGACCATTTCGTCACAGCCGTCGCCGTCGAAATCAGTAAACGCAATATCGCTTGCCGCATCAGGAGTAAGACACTCAGTCCTCCACGACGGGGAAGCGCTACAGGGCGGATATACGGCGAAAACTCCATAGTCACACGCAACCACGGAAAAATCACCGGCCCCGTTATGCATACGGATATACCCGTGGTTCCTCAGAAGGCCGTCTTTTATACAGGCGGGATGCAGTTCACCGCAGGATAAAAGATCGTCAGGCAGTGCACAGACAAGTATCCGGCCGGGATGTGACCAGTCGTCTTTATATTCATGCCCGCTTTTGATTGTCGCCGCAATGAGATATTTTTTCCCCTCACATACCAGAATGTCGAAACGGTGAACGAAGGGTATTTTAACCAGCGTCTTTACCTGCCAGTCGTTTTTTCCTTCCGGCATTACGATAACAATCTCTGCGTCTTTCGAATCATTCGGCGAATACATCTTCTGTGAAGCGAGAAATATACCGTCGGAACCCGGAACCTGAACGATCGACATGGTTCCTCCCGGTTCGTTCCAGATCGTTTCTTCAAAATTGCCGTCGGAATCGAAAAGCAGACACTTATTTTTCTTTTCCGCTGCAACGACGATGTGTTCTCTTCCATTATATTTAAGAGGTGCCACGGAATAGCACTTCTCAAGAGGATACGTCTTTCTCTTTATCAGTTTCATGCTATTCTCCGAATCGGCTGTTTATCAGACGCGTAAGTTCTTCAACGGCCGCCTGCTCATCTTCACCGTCCGCCGATATTCTGACAGACGCCCCCTGAGGAACAGCCAGTGCCAGAACCTGAACGATGGACTTGGCATTCATAACCCCGTCTGCCGGAGAATCGATATTTTCTATGGTAATTTTTGACTTGAAATTCTTTGCCGCATGCACGAAATCCGATGCCGGACGGGCATGCAGGCCGACTGCGTTCGATATAACTGCTTCTTTTGTAATCATGTTATCTCCTGATAATATTATGAGTTAAAAATCAGACGGAAGCCGCCGTTATCTGTTCTTTGAGATACTGTTCCGTCTCTTCTGCCGTTCCGGAATTTCTGACATGCGCTGCCAGCCGCTGCATTTCCTCAACGGAAAAAGATGCAAGTGTTTTTTTAATAACGGGAACGGACGCGATGCCCATACTGAACTTCGTTATACCAAGACCGGCGAGAACCGGGACAGCCAGCGGATTGCCGCCCAGTTCCCCGCATACGCCCAGCGGCTTACCGGCACGGGCAAATTCCTGCGCGGCATATCCGATAAGTCTGAACAGCGCCGGATGAAAGTTCTGGTAATATCCTGCAACGCCCGGGTTTACCCGGTCGCAGGCAAGCAGATACTGGCACAGATCGTTCGTTCCGAGCGATGCAAAATCAACTTCGCGGGCGACCTGATCGGCAATAAGCGCTATTGAAGGGATCTCTATCATTATTCCGATGCCGACTGTACCTCTGTACGGTATTTTTTCTGCAGCCAGTTCCGCTTTTACACTTTCAACGATGCCCTTTGCCTTCCGTATATCGTCGAGACTGCCTATCATGGGGAACATAAGCTGCAGATTACCGTATACGGATGCCCGTAACGCGGCACGCAGCTGTATCCTGAATATATCTTCATGCCGGAAACACAGCCGTATGGCGCGGCATCCCAGAAACGGGTTGTCTTCCTGCGGCAGTTTCCAGTACTTCAGGGTTTTGTCTCCGCCGATATCAAGCGTACGCAGTGTTACCGGTGCGCCGTCTGCCGCAACGAGCACTTTTTTATACTCTGCAAACTGCATATCTTCATCCGGAAAATCAGATTTTCCCATATACAAAAATTCACTGCGGAACAGTCCGATATAATCGGTGTGCTTAAGATTTTCCAGTTCGTCATCTGATGCCGAACCGATGTTCAGTCCGATGGATATTTCCTGTCCGTCGGCAGTCACCGCTTTTCTGTCGAGCCAGAGGTCGGTTTCTTTTCTGGCTGCCAGAAAAGCTTCATTCTTTTTTTTATATGCTTCAACCAGTTCCGCAGAAGGTTCAGTAAAGACCTTACCTGTCAGCGCATCCAGAATGACAGTTTCATCATCGTAAACGGAATCCAGCAGACCGCTGATCCCCAGAATGGCAGGGATTCTGCGGCTTTTCGCAATAATAGCCGAATGAGAAGTTTCGCCGCCTGCTTCGGTAAGAATACCGATCACATTATCCCTGTCCATTGTAGCAGTATCCGACGGCAGCAGATCATGACAGGCTATTATGACCGGAGACGCCAGCGAGGCTATATTTTTTTCCTTTATTCCATAAAAAACCCGGAGCAGCCGCAGCTTCACGTCGTTCATATCCGAAACCCGCTCACGTATTACGGGACTTTTTGACTTTGCAAATGCCGCAGCATATGAAGAAAAAACAGAATCTATCGCATAATCAGCTGCTACCCTGTCGTGTACGACGGCATCGCGGATATCTTCGTCGACGCACGTGTCGCACAGCAGTTCTTCGTGCGCCGAAAAAAGATGAGCCTTGTCCATCTCCGTCTTTTCCAGATGCTTTCTGCACGATTCAAGTTCGTCCCGGGCACACTGTACCGCATGTTCGTATTTCAAGAGCTCGTCTTCCGCACTGCCTGAAAAACGGGTTTCCTTTACCTGTACCGTAAACGGTTTATAGACAAATATTCTGCCGATCACGATTCCCTTTGATACCCCGCTTCCGTTCAGAATCATGCGCACCCCCTGCCGGACAGAAAATACGATTCCATAAATCGCGCGACACCATCGCGGTCGTTCGTATCACACACGTAATCACTCTTCATTTTCAATTCCCCGCAGGCATTCCCCATGGCAACCCGCAAACCGGCCTGTTCGAACAGGCTCAGATCGTTTATATAGTCGCCGAATACACACACCTGCTCTTTTTGTAAGCCCAGAAAGCGGATCAGTTCCGCAAGTCCGCTTCCTTTCGATACTCCTCCGGGAGAAATATCCAGTAACCGGGGCATGGAAGACGTACAGGCAACACCCTCCGTCTGAAGGGAAAATTTCCGCAACAGATCAAATTCCGCGCCGTCTTTTGCATATGCCAAGAGCTTGACAACGGTTTTATCTTTCAAAACACCGCAGTCGTTGAGAGCATGCAGCGGAATGACAGCCTGCCTTTCCCGACAGGCAATTTCATTGTACTGTCTGAACCGTTCTATTCTCGTACTGTTTTCCGTAAACCAGCACCCTTCAAAACAGAGCACGGAAAAATCGACCGCATGTCCGCTGCAGAACCGGTACCACAGTTGCGTTTGTCCGTAAGGCACTGTAACGGACGTTACCGGCCGCCGGCTGCACGGATCAAAAATAACAGCGCCGTTTGCAGTTATGACAGGGGTAGTCAGTCCCAGTATCCGTACATAGACATCCAGCATGGTATGGATTCTGCCGGAGCAGAAAGAAAATAAAATTCCCTTTTCCCGTATCCCGTTTACGGCGGCCCGCGTTCTTCCGGAAACTGCTCCGGAAGATGCCAGAAGCGTACCGTCAAGATCGCAGACAACGAGCCGTATTCCGGAACCGGTAGTCATACCGTCATACTCCCTGTTTTGCCAGGACTCCGGACTCTGTCAGTCTGGTTTTCATTTCATCCTTTGAAAGAACATTCTTCAGCCCGATGACCGTAACACCTTTTGCTATCGCCGCATCGTACATATGATAAAAATTAAGCGGAACGAATACGACATCGTATTTGTCTGCGGAGCTGATCCCTTCGGAAAGCGGACAGTGATGTATGTTCGAATCGGTAATATTTAAATCCCGGAGAACTTTTTCTGCCGTCATTTTCATCATAAGGCTCGTTCCGGCACCATTCGCACAAGCCACTAAAATACGTAACATTTCCGTTTCATTCCTCCATTTTTTTATCAGCGGATTCCCTGTTTCCGCTTTTCTTTGTATTCCTCATAATTTTCCGTACAGAGGAAATAGGTTTCTTTGTTTTTCAGATATTCAAGCTGCGGGATAAGAATCAGCACAACTGCGACAATCACAATACCGGCATAACTGGCATATTTCATGATTACCGTAAATACCGGCCATATAACCGCCCAGTCCCACATTCCCAGGTATCCGCCATAGGCTGCCATTCCGACCCATCCGGCTATGATTGCAGAACCGAAAACCTGGCAAAGACCGGCAATGAACGGGAAAATAAGAGCCGCCTTCAAGCCACCTTTATTGTTTGCAAAAACGGCAATCGTCGCATTGTCAAAAAACACAGGGACGAACCCGGCAACAACAAGGACCGGACTTTTCAGTATAATGAGTGCTCCGATCGCAAGAAACTGTCCGAGAGCTCCCATCAGGAATCCGATCGTAACCGCGTTCGGAGATCCGAACCCGTAAGACACGGCACAGTCGACACCGGGAACAGCGCCGGGCAGCAGCCTGGATGAAATGCCCTGGAACGAGTTCGTCAGTTCGGAGACAAACGTACGTACGCCGAGCTGCAGAATGGCCAGATAGACTGCAAAATTCATAGACGTCTGCAGAATATAAAACAGGAAGCTCTGTCCGCTTTTCATAAATTTAGCCTGCGTAAGGTAGTCACGTCCGAGAACGAGCAGAATAG
This sequence comes from Treponema sp. UBA1798, assembly GCA_002319875.1. Taxonomy (GTDB): domain Bacteria; phylum Spirochaetota; class Spirochaetia; order Treponematales; family Treponemataceae; genus Treponema_D. The sequence goes on from DCFS01000148.1 coordinate 5,705, forward strand.
TACCGAAAAAGATTACCATAAGAATCGTCGTTGCAACAATATTCTCATTGAAAATAGACAGGAACCCGGGCAGTTCGATATCCTCGAGCCGCTTTGACGACAGTTTTCCTTTTGCATTGTCCTTTTCATGCATTTTCGCTGCAAGATCCGAAAATATACGGATCGCAAACATCTGCTGATGCGCTATGCAGAATCCGGCTCCGTCAGTCAGCTCCTGTGCCGGTGCAATCGTCATATTGCTGCCGACAGCCCAGTACAGTCCGAGTATCAGGCCCATAATAAGCAGGATTTTCGTATCACCCAGAGCCGGGAAGCAGAACAGAATAAGCCAGAACGCCGTTGATGCCTGTTGTACCTGAACGTGTCCGGTGGTAAAAATAGCCCGGAGTTTCGTCTGCTTTTTAAAAGCGACCAGCAGGATATTGAAAACGAACGCAATAAGGACCAGCATCATAACCTGCCCGAACGTTCTTCCGAAAACAGTTTCAACCCCGGCGGTAACCGCATTCTGTCCGAAATACGGATCTATGACCATTGCAGACAGATTGAATTTATCTTTCAGTCCCACGAGTATCGGACGGAAGTTACTGACAAGACCGCCCGAACCGACGAGTAATATGAAATATCCGACAGACGCCTTTATAAAGCCTGCAAGAACCTCATACCATGTTTTTTTCAGCAGGATATAACCGAACAGTACGATTATACCGATAAAATACGCTGGCTGTGTCAAAATATTATTGACAATGTACGCCCATACGTTAGACAGGATTTGCATAATTCCTCCTTAAATTACGTAATTTTATGAAAAATACTTTTTATCAAGTTCCAGAAGATCACCGACCTGATGTACGTTCTGAAGTTCTGCAAGCAGATCTTCGTTCGTCAGCATGCCGAACAGCATCTTCATGTTGCGCATATGAGCCTTTTCATTCTCTGCCGCAAGCGTAAAAAAAACCGTCGCATATTTTTCCGGATCGGCAGGATCGAAGACAACCGGCATCTCGCATTTCATGAATCCGATAGCTGTTTTATGTACCCCTTTTGCCCCCTGCATCGCGTGCGGAAGACAATACCCCGGCATGAGGACGATATACGGACCGTGTTCCTTCACACAGTCGATAATCGTGTTCTCATAGGTCCCGTCCACAGTCCCGTCTGCAATCAGCGGAATGCAGCATTTTCTGATCGAATCTTCCCATCCGTCGCATTCCGGAACGAAAATATAATGTCCGGCGTCTACAATTTCCTTTAATAACAATTTTCAGTCCTTGTTTCAGAGAATAGAACGGAACGGCGTGTTCGGTTCATTTTCAAAGCAGTCGGAAAAACCGCGGTCATGATGATACTGGCGTCTGTTTCCGTCCCGGGGATAGACATATCTGCCGCCGACTTCCCAGATAAACGGATGAAATCCATACCCGAGCCGTTCTTTTTTCATATCGTACAGAACTTCAATTTCGCGCGTATCGGCCATGAAATTCGTCCAGATATCGTAATGAAGCGGAATAACCACTTTGCAGCGCAGCGCTTCGGCCATCCGCAGGATATCGCAGCTTGTCATTTTATCCGCAATGCCAACCGGATTTTCTCCATATGAACCGAATGCAACATCAATCTTTTCATCCCTGCCGTGTTTTGCAAAATAGATGGAGTAATGACTGTCTCCGCTGTGATAGATATTTCCGCCGGGTGTTTTTATCAGATAGTTGACCGCTTTGTCGTCCATATCATCCGGACAGGTATGACGGATGTCCACGTATCCGGGAGTCGTTACAAGGCAGGTACGGTCAAAGGAATCAAGTGCGTGAATCTCGACATCCTTTATCCTGATAACGGAACCGGGTTTTACCGTAATGCAGCGGTCCGCCGGAACTCCCCATTCGATCCACAGTTTTACCGATTCTTTAGGACCGATAAAAGGAACCGGATCCGACACGTTTTTCAGAACAGCAGCAGCATAATTGGGATCCATGTGATCGCGGTGATAGTGAGTGGCAAGAACGGCATCAACCTTTGTAACGGCAAACGGATCCATTACGAAGGGGACCGCACGGAGATTCGGCTGCTGCAGTCTTCCTCCGCACATATTAGCCATCTGATGTCCTGCAGTCATATTTTTTGATTTTTTCGTACGTTTTCCGTTGCCGCACCAGAAATCGATACTGATATTGCAGTCCTGCGGTGTTTTAAGCCAGATGCCCGTACAGCCGAGCCACCACATCGCGACATTACCGTCAGGTACCGTTTCACTGTCAATTTCCTCATTCAGCCATGTACCCCACTCGGGGCAGACGCTCTGAATCCATGCCTCTTTTGTAATTTCCTGTACCAAACTCATATTCTGTCTGTTTCTCCTGTTTTCTAAACTATTTTATCCACAAACAATCAAAACGTTCATTATCATTACATACAAATGTATTTTTTGATTACTGTTTCAGTATAAATCTGAACTTTCTAAAAAGCAAGCTTTTTCTGTATAAAAACTATATTGTTACCATATATACATTTATAAAAAAATATCAATATATAACAACATTCAAAACATTCATTAAATATATAAAAAAGCACATTTTCATGGAAAAGTATTTGCGCTTCCCCTGATTTGTGCGCTATACTGTTCATAATGTACGGATGAATCTTTTGTTCATTTCAAATCGATATTGTACAGGGTTTCGTCCGGTCTTTTCCGGGAAGATACAGAATTACAGGGATATATAATTATGGAAAAAACTATTTCTCAGAAGCGGCAGAAAGAGATTATGGAAATTCTGAATACAAGCGGAGATGTTAAAGTAGCGGAGCTATCCGTACTGTTCAAAACATCCCAGCTGACTATACGGCGGGATCTGGATTTTCTGGAAAAGCAGGACCTGCTGGTAAAATATTACGGAGGAGCCCGGCTGGCCGCATCTGCAGACAACGGAAACAATACGCTCCTGTACAAACAGGCAATTGCCAGATATGCGGCATCTATGGTAGAAGACGGTGACGCGATTTTTATTAATACCAGTTCCA
>DCFS01000231.1 GCA_002319875.1 Treponema sp. UBA1798
GCATGGAATGAAGATGAAAACAAATGGGAAACAGAACATCATATGTTTACGCTTCCCCAGAAGAAATACTGGCCGACACTGGAATCTGATCCTGCCGGCGTAAAAGGTGACCTGTATGATCTCGTTATGAACGGTTATGAGATTGCCTCGGGATCCATGCGTATTAACGATCCGGAACTTCAGAAACGTATATTCAGAATTGTCGGTTACGATGAAGAAAAGGGTAAAAAGGCGTTCGGGTTCCTGACAGAAGCATTTCGTTACGGCGCTCCGCCGCACGGAGGCATTGCACCGGGGCTTGACCGTCTGCTGATGCTTATGTGTCATGAAGATTCAATTAAGGAAGTAATTGCATTTCCGAAGAATAATCTGGCGCAATGTCCTATGGACGACTGCCCGAGCAGCGTAGAAGATGCGCAGCTTAAAGAGTTGCATATTCAATGTACTGAATATGAAGCATAGTCAGTATAAGCGAAAGCTGTATTTCACTGCAGTCATCGTCTGTCTTGGGTTTACAGCCTGTAGGAAAACGGTTGATCCCAGGACAGAGCTTGTCTTCGGTACGGTCTGTACGGTAAATGCCTATGAAGACGGTACCGAAAAATTGTACGGTGAACTGTTTTCCTGTCTCAACAGACTCGACGGGGAATTCAGCACGACGCGTGCCGATTCCGAAGTTTCGAAAATAAATGACGCAGCCGGCAGTAATGCCATTCAGGTAAGTCAGGATGTTCTTTATATTACTGGTGTTTCTCTGGCTTATGCTTCTCTTACGGGAGGGGCATTTGATCCGACGATTGGTCCGGTTGTAAAACTGTGGGGCATCAATACCGATCACGCCCGCGTACCTTCGCAGAAAGAACTCGATGATGCGCTTCCCCTTGTCAACTGGCATAACGTGACGCTGACAGGTACTTCCGTTTTTCTTCAGAAGAAAGGAATGCGGCTTGATTTCGGCGGTATCGTGAAGGGATTTGCCGCCGATAAACTTGTCGATATTCTTCGTACCCATAAGGTAAAACGGGCCGTAATTGATCTGGGCGGAAATATCTATGTATATGGTAAAAAGAAAGATAATACAAAGTGGCGTGTCGGAATAAAAAACCCTGATGATCCTTCCGGTTTGCCGGCTGTTGTTCTTGCTTTGCAGAACTCGACTGTCGTTACGAGCGGCGTATACGAGCGTTTTTTTATTCAGGACGGAATACGCTATCATCACATTATCAACCCGAAGACAGGGTATCCTGTAGACAATGGTCTGACTTCCGTCAGCATTATAAGTGAATCCAGTACAGCTGCTGATGCCCTTTCGACCAGTCTTTTTATTCTCGGACCGGATAAGGGATTTGCCCTGCTTAAAAGTTTTGCCGCTCAGGCCGTTGAAGCCGGTAACAGCGGTAAAAAGAAACAGGATGAAATAATAAACGACGGCATGGGAACCTGGCTTTTTACGGGGATACCGTCACCGCAGAATGAGGAACCGGCACTGACTCCTGCAGGAACGCCTTCTTTGTCTTCTGTTCCGGGAATACCGGCTGCTGTTTCTGCGGTTTTTATTTCCGATAAAGAAAAAGTTTTAGCATCTGAAGAACTGAAGCCTGTGCTGGAAATAAAAAACAGCCGCTTCGCTCCTGCTGAATTCCGTTAGAAAAGCGGAGCTGTCTGAAATTTCCTTTTTATATTTCATAAAATAAGACTGTAATTGCCTTAAATAAAATGTCTTGCTTCTCTGTGCTGGATTGTCTGTGTTTTAATTGAGATTATGTAACTTCCATACATGGCTGTAACCGCATCCGTAGCTGCTGCAAATGAGCCGATGATCGGAGCAGCCGGTTTCAACAGAAGATAACCGGTGTCAAAGCCCCGGCTGTACAGTGTGCAGAGAACAGTAAGCGCAAAGAAGGTACCTCCTGAGGGAAAAGAACCAAGCACAAATGAAAGAAGAAAGGCTGTGCAGGTAACCCAGAGAATATCCGGCAGGGCAAGATTGAGACTTGAGTACGAACGCCAGATGGTTATAAAGCTTATTATCATGACAAGCGCTGAACCTCCCCGTGCAAAAATCGAAAACAAAGGGTTGCTGAAACCGCCGAGGCGGCGTCTGATGCCAAGGCTGTCCTTGCTCTGAAGTATGATGAGAGGAAGTGTCAGGTTGGTATTTCCGCTGAAAAAGGCGGTAAAAAGTGAAGCAAGGCTTGCATACAGTACGCGGTACGGATGCGGGTCGTGAAACAGAAAATGCAGAATTGCAGGATATATTGCAGCTGCGACAAGTATCAGATTGCCGGCCAGCATAAGAATAACAGGCGTAAAAGTTCCGCCGATAATGACATTACGGAACTGGATTGTCCATACCGTCATAATAGCGATCATACCGATAGAGAGAATTTCAACAAAGAACGTCATAATCTGATAGCAGATTTTTGAAATGGAATCCGCAAGTTGTATTAAAGGCTTCGAAATATTCTTATCGTATATGCATGAAAGAGCCATAATAAATGCAAAAAGGAAACACGGCAGCAGGAAAGAACCTTCGTGAAGTGTTTCAAAAACTGAATAAGGAAATATCCGCCGGATTATGTCCGGCAGGTCAAGTGTTGTAACGGTTGATACTTTTTCTGCAGTAATCGGAATCCGGGGCAGGTGGATGACCAGTGCGGAAAGGAGCCCGGTTAATGTAAGAAGAAGAGAAGACGTTACGATTACAATGAACGTCCAGAAACCTGTTTTGATCAGAATTCCCGAATCTGCCAGTTTGAATACGGAAATAAGTGCGGAGCTGAAAATCAGCGGCAGCAGTATATAACAGCCGAATCTGGTAAAAAGTTCAGCAGTGAAATCAAGTATTGATGAAACCTGCGGATTTCCTGCAGGAAGAATGGCGGTCAGCGCAAGTCCGAAGAGAATACCGATCAGATATTTAAACCATATTTTCATGCACAGAGTATAGCATAGGTAGATAATGATATGCAAATATACTGATTTCCGAAAATATGTTTTCTGAAAAGCGGTGGAAACTTGCAGGACGCTATGTTATACTCGTCTCCATGGGAAAGACGATATTGATAGCAGGAAAGGAACTGCCTGAAGGAAAAAGCTTTGCAGAAGCCGTTTCCTCAGCATCCCGCAGTACAGTGATTACTTCAGTGTTTTCCGGTCATACAGAGAAAACCGTTATTTCCGGCAGTCTCATTTCTTTTGAATGGAACAGATCCTCCGCTGTAGCGGCACATTCGCTCGTATTGCGTTGTGAAAATGAATACGGCAGCCTGAATGAGGCGGTGCTTTATTTTGACGAACCGTATTATGAACATCTGTTTACCGCCTTCTCTGTGCCCGTGTGCGACAGAGTCAGCTCGGAAATCATAGCGGGCTATCAGTATCTGACACTGGATCTTCTTTCGAGATTTGAAACGGAATGTACCTCAGCAGGGAAAAAGCCCGCTGATCTTGTTTTCCTGTATAAAACGGAAGGCCGCAGTCCTTCAGGTGAAAACGCAGGCAATCCTCCGCTTAAGGCAGCAGGTGCCGCTTTTTCCGCATTTGCCGAATCCGTTGCGCTTTCCTGCGGGAACAGGACATCGGTAAATATCATACTCGTTCATGCGGATGCATCTGCCGAAGCTTTCAGCAGCGACCAGGCACTTGCTGCCTGGCTGTGTGCTTATCTCGATACTGTTGACAATCTGAAGGTAAAACTGAATACACGGCAATCCGGAATATGGGTTAAACCGGGATCAAAGGGGCCTGGAAGTTTTACACTTTTTCACTGATACTTTTAATCTGCCGCCGGCAGATGCACCGGACATTATCCTGAAGTTAAAGACGCGCTGATAAGCTTCCGGTGACTTACTATTCGTGTTTTTAACTTTAGGTATTTTATATCAGATCGACATATGCCTTGAGAACATCATCGCCTTCGCAGCCGTTGAGTACTTTCGTTGCAAGTTTTTTACCAAGCTGTACACCTTCCTGATCAAAAGAGTTAATGTTCCACAGGAAACCTTCGAACATTACTTCGTTTTCAAAGTGGGCAAGGAGGGCTCCCAGCGTTACGGGGGTTAATTTTTTTCCGAACAGCAGCGAAGAATAACGCATACCTGTAAACTGTTTGTTAGGATCTGCGTCATCCTTTCCGCGTGCGAACGCGACGATCTGTGCGCATAAATTGGCGAGCAGCTTTGTCTGGCTCGTGGATCCTTCGATAGTTACATCTTTTCCTGTCTGGTTTTCCCTGAAGCCGACAAACTTTACCGGAACAATATCCGTTCCCTGATGGAGCAGCTGATAAAAAGAATGCTGTCCGTTCGTACCGGGTTCACCGAAAATTACCGGTTCTGTTGAATATGCGACCGGTTTACCGAACCGGTTGACATGTTTCCCGTTGCTTTCCATTGCAAGCTGCTGCAGATGTGCAGGGAAACGCAGCAGAGCCTGCGAATATGGCAGGATCGCCGTAACCGGCAGTTTCAGTACATTCCGCAGATAGATGCTGATAAGGGCATCCAGAAGGCTTGCATTTTTTAAGATATCCTTTTCAAGCGCACATACGTCGGCTTCATGAGCACCATCGAGTATCTGCCTGAATACGTCAAAACCGAACGCTGCTGAAAGCAGCACGCCTCCTACGCCGCTTGTAGAACTGTACCGTCCTCCGATAAAGTCGTCCATAAAAAAAGCTCTGAGTATGTCGGGAGAAGAAGCAAGCGGACTGGTATTGCTTGTTACCGCTACCATGTGTTTCCGCGAATCGAAACCGGGGATCTTTCGTGCCTTCATAGCATTGATGACAAAATCACGGTTCGTGAGTGTTTCAAGAGTCGTTCCGCTTTTCGATACCAGAATAAACAGGGTTGTTTCAATGTCAAGACTGTCCATAACCGCAGCGCCATCGTCAGGATCGACGTTGCTGATGAACCTGCCTGTAAGCTGTTTTATACCACTGCCTTTGCAGTATCCTTCGAGCGCAATATACAGCGCCCGGGGACCGAGATCAGAACCGCCGATACCGATCTGGCAGACTGTATCGAACTGTTTGCCGGTAGATCCACGTATTTCCCCGGAACGGATTTTTTCAGAAAAATCACGGATTTTTTCAAGTTCTTTCTTATAAAATGCATCTTTATCGCTGCCGTCTATAACTACTTTATCTTTTAAGACCTTCCCACGGGTAAGCTGATGCAGAACGCTGCGGTTTTCCGTGAGATTGACAACCTCTCCTTTCAGCAGGCTTTTGTACTTTTCTACAAGCTCCTGCTCATCGGCTAGTTTCTGCAGTGTTCCGAGTATCTTTTCGTCGACAGGCATTGCAGCATAAGAATAGGTAAGGCCCCCGCCCTGCCGGACAAGGTACTTTTTTATACGCTCCGCCGTAAGGCCGGTACGGATATCATATGGTTCCTTTTTTTCGAGTTCGGCAAATGATTTTGCCGTATCAAGATTATTATATTCCATAAAAGACACTCCTCTGAAAAGTTCGGGTGGAACCTCCGGCTGTAATTCAGCGGCACACTGATTAAATTATAATGTCTTACTCAGTGTTTCCTTACGTGAAATCCGGCGGGACATTCAACATACCTGTTGTAAATTATATACTTGAAGCTGAAAATAGGGAAGTATTAAGACCAGACTGATAAAATCACGATTGCCAGGTCTGTTTGTTCCTCCTGCCGGAGGAATAAGGGTGACAGACTTTGCCCCGGCAGTAAAACCGCCTTCTGCGCACTGTATACGTTTTAATATCACGCCATCAGGCGCAGAAGCAGTTCTTCGATCTGCCTGGCTGTCTTTTCCTTCAGGGCTTCGGAAAATTCATCGGATTCTATCAGAGCGCTCGATATGAGGGAAAGCGCGTACAGTTCTTCTTTTGTTGCGTTTTCAGGCGCTGCAAGATAGAGAATGACCGATGGCGGTTTTCTGCTGCGTATCAGCCCTGCCTGCGCGCAGTCCAGTACATCGGAACGGCAGTGAAAAAGCCGGATATTCGCAACTTCAAGGTATACATGTCCCTTCTTTTCGCGCACATCAAACGCCTGTTTCAAACGATGCCATTCCGTTTTGTTTTTGCCGATAAGTTTTGCCAGTTCAGCAGTGATTTTCCGCTTTTTTACCGGCCTTGCCGTTTCGGTTATCCGGAACATACTGAATATCCGGTGTATTGACCGGTATGTGCTGTTCTGGATACCGGGGTATTTGTCTCCGGCGTCCGCGGCCTGTTCCTGTCCGGCAGATAAGGAGCGGACAAGAATCTGCAGCAGTCCCGTATCCTGCAGCCCGGGTTCGATATGGTACAATGTCTGTATCTGCGGCCAGAGCACACCGGCGATTCGTTTTTCTGTTCCTGATATACCGGTACCATTCCTCTGCTCCAAAGGTATGCCGTACGCTTTCCGGTATATGACCGACTGAAGCGCTGCTCCGAAAAAGGCTTTCCGTTCGTTTCCGAACGCTTCGGGCAGTACAGCAGTTCCGGCAAGATCCTTTTCGACGGCAGAAACGAGTTGCGGTATTTCCTTCAGGAGCTGTACTTCGCCTTTCAGTCTGGCCGGTGCGAGCGAAGACAGCAGACAGCGGAGCATGAATATTTCTTCCGGATTATCATTCAGCCGTACCGGTTCCAGAACACCGGCAGCTGCAGCATACGTCACCGGAGGATCAAGAGCATGGGGAATACCTGCCTGTTCTGCAGCATGCCTGCCGTCCTGTTCCTGTGCAGATGATTTCACGGGTGAAGATGCCACGCAACAGACATACAGGTACAGCAGCATATAATCGGACGGGAATAAGCTGTATGCAAGCAGATTTTCCGCCGTTTCAATACACGCTCGAACCGTATCATGCGGTACCTGCAATCCGAGCACTGATTTCAGGTGTTCAAGTTTTGGACGATTCCCTTTATCCGCTGACGAATTCTTTTCAGGTACATCTACGGGAAACACGTTGATGCTGCAGTACAGCAATGCCATCCGGCGGT
>DCFS01000101.1:0-184 GCA_002319875.1 Treponema sp. UBA1798
GTATAGAAAAAGAGGCCTGACTTCATACCACACATTATGACGCCCGTATGTCGGAAAAGTTTTATGCAGGGTATCTATCTGTTTTTTTATTTCCATGTCTTTTTCCTCCTGTTTCGTGCGTCTCACATAATATGCGGTGCTTCTGCTTATTCCCAGCAGTCAGAAGCCGGGCAAGGGAACTCAT
>DCFS01000101.1:503-12612 GCA_002319875.1 Treponema sp. UBA1798
AAACGGACCGCAGAAAAGTTGTCAGGAACGGCTATCATAAGGAGCGCACGATTCTGGCAACATGCGGCTGCGTGCCGGTGAAGCTGCCAAGAATTGACGACAGGGCGCTTGATGAAAAAGACCGTTTTGTAAGCAGAAGGCCTTGAAAAAATTATATTATCCAATAAAATTTATACCGAGGTAGTTTATGAAAGGAATAATACTGGCAGGCGGGGCAGGAACCCGTCTGTATCCGATAACAAAATCAGTATCAAAACAGATACTGCCGTTATATGACAAACCGATGGTGTACTACCCGCTGTCTGTCCTCATGCTGGCAGGAATACGTGAGGTGCTCATCATATCCACTCCACGGGATATCAGCGTGTTCAAAGAACTGTTCAGTGACGGCGGATGGTTGGGAATGAAGTTCGAATATGCAGTACAGGATAAACCGAGGGGGCTTGCGGACGCATTCATTGTGGGTAGAAAGTTTATAGGCGGAGATACCGTTGCGCTCGTACTCGGTGACAATATCTTTTACGGCCAGAGTTTTACACAGAGCCTGTACAAAGCTGCAGAACGGGTTAATACACAGGGTGGAGCGGTCATATTCGGGTACTACGTAAAAGACCCGACGGCGTATGGCGTCGTAGAGTTTGCAGGGGATGGTACAGTGCTCGGAATTGAGGAAAAACCGGCAAATCCCAAAAGTAACTACGCCGTACCCGGACTGTACTTTTATGACAATACCGTCGTAGAAATAGCAGAAAATGTAAAACCGTCTGCGCGCGGTGAAATAGAAATAACAACCGTCAATACCACGTATCTTGAACAGCACAGACTGTCCGTAGAACTGCTCGGGCGAGGTATGGCCTGGCTGGATACCGGTACATACGACGGCCTGCTTGAAGCCGGCAATTTTATTGCAACGATCCAGAAGCGGCAGGGGCTGTATGTATCCTGCATAGAAGAGATTGCCTATCGGAATAAATGGATAACGAAGGACGAACTGCTTATATTAGCAGCCGGATACAAAACCGAATACGGGCGGTATCTGGAATATATTGCAGAAATGAAATAAGGAAGATTTATCATGCCGTTCAGTTTTACACCATGTTCAGTCGACGTCTTCAAAAGGAATACTGCGCGGGCTTCATTTCCAGACACATCATCCGCAGGGGAAGCTTGTACGGGCTGTATCCGGACATGTATACGACGTGGCAGTTGATCTCCGGAACGGATCAAAGACGTTCGGTCGGTATTTCGGAGTAGTTCTCGACGGTGAAAAGCAGAACCAGTTTTACATTCCGGAAGGATTCGCACACGGATTCTATGTATTGAGTGATGCAGCAGTATTTGCGTACAAATGTACCGATTTTTACGATCCGACAGGAGAAGGCGGCATCATGTGGAATGATTCGCAAATCGGTATCCGCTGGGACATTATTGCCCCCTGCATTACACCCGTTCTCTCTGAAAAGGACGGAAAACATCAGAACTTCGACAGGAACGGCAGGTATTTCGACATACACGGCAGATGGTGCGGGAACAGGTAAAAAGGGTAACATATAACACGAAAATTAATAAACATCCTTGTAACAGTGGGGAGCTTATTTTAATTATTGCAAAACGGAATGAGGTCAAAAAGACTGTGTGTGAAGCTAAGAGAATCAGATGGTCTAAATAGCTCATTCAGCAGAAAAATCCGTAAATTGTTTATCTGAACAAATTGTCTGACGTCTATGCGAAAGTGATCTGATAACATATACAAAGGGAGTCGGCATTTTTCTTGTCGTAAAGCAGCATTTGCTCAGACTAATTATCCAGACATTCATTAACTGTGCAAAGGAAGGAAGGCAGCAGAACAGAAGTCGCGAATAGGTGGTTGATTGCTGCACACTAATCAACTGCATTCTGAAGAAGTTCTAAGAGACAGCAATCTTGTCTCTATTCAAAATGTTTTGAAATAACCATTTTTCAGAATGCTAAATATAAATAATCCGGAGGGGTTTGTATATGAGGATTCTATTGAAAAAGATGAAACCTGTTGTTCCGTCTTTTATTTTAGGCGGCATTGTTTTTTGTACTTTTTTAGTGCTTGCTCTGGTGTAACTGCATGAACTTTAATCATTTTAAATACTTTACTAATTGATATTCAGAATGGAGTACATATGTCACGAAAATTAACAAACATACTCGTTACCGGAGGAGCAGGCTTCATAGGCTGCAACTTCATCCACTTTCTGTTCAGTAAAGAAAGCGGGTTCACGGGAACTATCATAAACGTCGACTGCCTTACCTATGCAGGCAACCTTGAAAGTCTTGCAGACATAGAAAAGGAATACGGTGGAAAGCGTTATTTCTTTGAAAAGTATAACATATGCGACAGAACGCAGATTGAACGCATCCTGAAACAGTACGACATAGACACAATCGTGCATTTTGCCGCCGAAAGCCACGTTGACCGTTCCATTTTAGGACCTGAGACGTTTATGAAGACGAACGTAATGGGAACGTTTACCATGCTGGACTGCGCGCGGAATTACTGGAAGCAGGCAGACGGCACCATGCGGGACGACGTGCTTTTTCATCACATCAGCACGGATGAAGTTTACGGTTCGCTGGGAGAAACGGGATACTTCACCGAAACTACTCTGTACGACCCGCGCTCCCCGTATTCGGCAAGTAAAGCATCAAGCGATCACATTGTCATGGCATACTGCCATACGTACGGTATGCCGGTTACGCTGTCAAACTGTACGAACAACTACGGTCCGTACCAGTTTCCTGAAAAACTTCTCCCGCTCATGATAACGAACATCCGCGACGGGAAGAACCTGCCGGTCTACGGGGAAGGAAAGAATATCCGCGACTGGATTTATGTGGAAGATCATAATCGTGCGGTGTGGCTTATTCTCAACAAAGGACGGACGGGAGAAAAATACAATATCGGCGGTGAAAACGAGTGGCAGAACATACGGCTGCTGCACAAGGTAATAGAGCTGACGGCAGCAGAAACCGGTAAGGATCCGGCAGATGTAGAAAAAACAATTGTACATGTGAAGGACCGGCCGGGGCACGACATGCGGTATGCAATAGACTGTACAAAGATAAAGACAGAACTTGGCTGGACCCGAAAAGTAACGTTTGAAGAAGGGCTCAAACATACCGTACAGTGGAACCTGTCACATAAAGAATGGCTTGATCATATCCTTTCCGGTGAATACACCAAGTGGATTGCAAAGAATTACAGCGGAAGACAGGAGAACATATAATGATATGGTTAATAGGCTGTAAAGGCATGCTGGGCACCGAAATTGCCCGGCAGTTTGAACAGAACGGGATACCATTTACCGGTACCGACCGCGAAGTAGACATAACCGATCCTGCCGCGCTTGACCAGTTTGCCCGGTCGCAGAAGGAACACATCACCTGGATAGTAAACTGTTCCGCATATACAGCCGTAGATAAAGCAGAGGATGACCGGGAGCTTGCCACAAAGCTGAATGAAGACGGCCCGCGTAACATAGCGTCTGTTGCAAAGAAAACCGGAGCACGGTTTATTCATATATCTACTGACTATGTTTTTGACGGTACAGGAAAAGTACCCTATACAGAAGACATGCCGGTAGCTCCGCTCGGTGTATACGGCGTGACTAAGGCCGCAGGAGAGAAGGCCGTACAGGAGATTCTGAAAGAAAACTTCTATATAATACGTACCGCATGGCTGTACGGCTGGGACGGAAAGAACTTTGTGTACACCATGGTAAAGCTCATGAACAGCAGAGATTCATTCAGTGTGGTAAACGACCAGAGGGGAACGCCTACGTTTGCCGGTGATCTTGCCCGCGCAGTGCGGAAGTTTATCGAGCTGGGAGACAGGGGAACACCTGCACCGTACGGCATTTATCATTGCACAGACCTTGGAGAAACGAACTGGTATGATTTTGCCGGTGAAATACAGCAGGTCGGAATGCAGACGGGACTCGTTACCCGTACGTGTGCCGTGCATCCGTGTACAACTGCGGAATACCCCACAAAAGCGGTGCGTCCTGCATATTCGGTCCTGTGCAAGGACAAAATACAGCAGGCTCTTGGCATAACGCTGCCGCAGTGGCAGGAAAGCCTCAGAGTGTTCATGGAAAGTGCCTTATACAGGAAAGAATAGATAAGAAAAAGCAGCCGCAGGGCTGCTTTTTGCGTTTAAACCGCACGCAGCTTTACTGCTGCGAACTTTGACTTTGCAACAGCAGCTTCACGACGGACTGCAGGAAATATAATCCTACAGTCCCGAAATCTCGTCTTCGGAAAGCCCTGTAGCCTGTGCAATCGTCTGTACCGGTACACCAAGTGCTTTAAAATTGCGTGCATCTTCCCGCTTTGCCGTAAGGGTTCCCTGTTCAACTCCCTTTTTTACACCCTCTCGAAGTCCTTTGTCCTGGGCATAGTGAAGTTCCGAGGTCCTGTCACGTTCAACGACTTCCCGGTCAAGCTCCCGCTTCCAGAGCACCCAGTCGGAGCTTATCCTTTCCAGCGTCTTTTTTGCTTCCATAATGCCTCCGCCAGATGCAGTCAGTTTGTTAACATAATCCTGTTTGGAAGGATTATCCGCATCTACCAGAAATTTACACCATTTCTCTTCAGAAAGCAAGCTTTCCGGCGGCACGTCGCCCAGTGCATCTATTTTAGGCAGCTCAAGGAATATGACAGTCTGTATACTGGAAAGCAGATGCCCATTATCTTTCTGCATACGGTAATGGTTTATTGCAGCCGGATCATCTTTATCGAAGATAAAATTAAGCAGTGAAATCTGATAGACTTTTGACATAGTCTGCCAGTCGCTGCCTCTGTGGAATACCGTGTTGAGCAGCCGCGCACATAAATATTCAGCACGCGGGCCGAAAGAGCTGTATTTGTTTACTCCCTGCAGCTCTATATCCGCTGCTTCTCCATTGTTGAATGTGCACGAAACGTCGAATCTGACAGCCTTGTCATTGTCGTCCAGTACGGGCGGTTCGTTTGGGCGTAACTGTACATCCTTAACCTCTTTGTGCAGAACGGCAGTAAGAAAACAGCGCAGGGCAGTGCGTGATTCCTCCGATTCATTTGTAAACAGCGCCTTGAACACTTCGTCGCTGCAGGGGTTGAGCAGTGCGTCCGGTGAAGGACGGTAGCGGCTCAGTTTGTTGTCGGTAATCATACAGGAAAACCTCCTGTATATAATTCGTTTATAAAGTATCAGATGCGGAAGAAAAAAGGAGAACATATATCACGGAAATTAACAAACATCCTTGCAACGGGAGGTACAGGCTTTATCGGCTGCAGTTTCATCCATTCGGTAACCGCCAAAACATCAGAAAAGAAAAGGACGCATTCACATTTAAGGGAACCTCTAAAAACTGAAGTTTTTAGAGGTTCCCTATAGTTACGGAGGGCTGCTCTGAGAACAATTTCGTTAAAAAAGTATTATCGCCCCGTTTTAATTCAATTGGTAAAACATTGATTCCAACTACAGTACTGACAAAGACTGACAGGCGCGCAGGAAGAATGTATAAAGGCGGGATGAGTACGTACGCAAAAGCAGAATGTACTATAAAAAAGTGTCTGGCTTATACAAAACATACAGGAACAGTTGTTACAACTATGTTTGATTTTTATCGGCTGCCGAAAGATACTCCCGGTATGACAGAGATACGGGGAATCAGCAATCCATATGATATGGTAGCTGTTATCGAAGAATCAATGAAAAAAGAAGAATCACTGCAAAGACCTGTTTATTTGCCGTATATTCAATTACATGAATTTGAAGCGTTACTGTTTTCCAATCTTGATATAGTCGGGGAAAAGTATTTTGACCATGATATAGGACCGTTACGTCAGTGTCTTGCTGAGAAGAAAAATCCGGAGCTGATTAATAACGGTGAAGAGACAGCTCCCTCAAAACGGATACGGAACTGTATTGCTGATTATGATAAAACGACAACAGGTGTCGATATACTGGTAGAAACAGGTTTGACTATTATCCGGTCGAAGTGTAAGCATTTTGATGAATGGATTTCAAAACTCGAAAATATTTAATTTACTGTCTTTTAAGAGTTCGCCGATGGAATGTGTTAATATAGTTGACATATTTTATGCAACATCTTTTACGGCCAGAGTTTTACGCAGAGCCTGCAGAAAGCTGCTGAACGTGTCACGACACCGGGACGTACGACGGACAGCAGGAAATATAATCCTACAGTCCCGGAATCTCGTCTTCGGAAAGCCCTTCAGCCGGTGCAATTGTCTGTACCGGTACGCCTGGTGCTTTTAAATTTCGTGCAACTTCCTTCTTTGCCGTAATGGTTCCCTGTTGATTGCAAAGAATTACAGCAGAAGATAAAGAATATAAAGTCTGTTAATTTATGAATAGACCGGCAGGTGACCTGTACGCGCTGATTCGAGAATTAATTCGTTATCGGTAAAGCGGTAAAATTAATTGCAGTGAAGGTTGACATACCGAATTCATTGAAAAGAGCTTCTGCATTGATATACAAATAATGGAGAACATATAATTGTATTGTTAATAGGATGCAAAGGCATGCTGGGTAGCGAAATTGCCCGGCAGTTTGAACAGAACGGGATACGCTTTACCGGTACCGACTGCGAAGTAGACATAACCGGTCCTGTTGCAAAGAAAACCGGATTCTGTTTCCTCACATTTCAGACAAAGACTGCGGTGATAAGAAAAAGTCCAGCACATTCATTATAAGAATTCCCTCATTATTTCTGTATTTAGGAACAGGATCTGCTGTCAAAATAATTTTCTTAAAATTGTCCTTTGTATTTAAAAGAGGTTTCTGCTCAGTTGCAATTTTTTCATTGTCCTGTATTGAGAATGCTGACTGGATGTAAATACGGTCAGAACCCAGATTGCAGATAAAATCGATTTCAGTATCAGTGCGTTTATATTTTCCGTCTTTATCTTTTATGCTGATTTCTACAGTTCCTACATCCACATTGTAACCTCTGTAGCGCAGTTCATTGTAGATTACGTTTTCCATAATATGAGTGATTTCAAACTGACGGAAATTAAGCTGGGCATTTCTAATACCAATATCCTGAAAATAATATTTTACGTTTCCGCCGATATATTTTTTTCCTTTTACATCATAGCGTTCGGCAGCTGTAATGAGAAAAGCTTCCTTTATGTTTTTAATAAAGTCACGGATTGTGTTATCAGAAACGTTCTTTTTAAGAACACTTTTGAAGGTATTTGCAAGTTTCGTCGGATTTGAAAGGGAACCAATGGAGGAAGCGAGAAAGTTAATAAGATTATCCAGAACCACAGTTTCTTTTATATTGTTATGTTCAATTACGTCTTTCTTATAGGTATGTTCAAGAAGATTTTGAAGATAAGAAGTTTTTTGTTCATTTGTTTTCAGATTGAGAACCATTGGAAGTCCGCCATACGTACAATACTCTGTCCAGCCCTCAATTTTGTCCTTCCCGCATGCTGAAAAATATTCTGAAAAACTTAAGGGATAAACCTGCACTTCATCACCCCGGCCCCTGAACTCTGTTTTTATATCTGTAGAAAGAAACTTTGAGTTGCTGCCGGTAACATAGATATCTAAATTGGAAATTCTGTTTAACCCGTTAATTGCTTTTTCAAAATTTTCAACAAACTGAATTTCATCCAAAAAAACATAGTAGTCCTGATTGTCTTTTACAAAGGCTCTGACTCTTTCTCCAAGTTTTTTGTTATCAAGCAGCTCTTCATTTTCATCATCATCCAAAGCCAGCCGAAGTATTCTTTGTTCAGGAACTCCGGTTGAAATAAGGTAATCATAATAAATTTCAAAAAGAAGATAGCTTTTTCCTGCCCTGCGTAAACCGGTTAGTACCTTTATCATTCCATTGTTCTTACGGGTAATGAGTTTTTGTAAATACACATCGCGTTTAATCTGTTTCATTGAATTGGCTTCCACTGAGAAATTTATGCAAATTTATCATTTCTTCTCACTAAGGTAGTGTATAGACTTTATGTTGTCAAGTTTTATTGAGAAATTTCTGCAAATCTCAAATTCTGATTTAATCTGTGAAAGTAATAATTCAGGAAAAAAAGAGAGGAAGTATATGGCACGGAAAATAACGTTCGAAGAAGGATTAAAACATACCGTACAGGAGCACATGTAATGATATGGCTTGCAGGCTGTAAAGACATGCCGGGAACTGAAATTGCCCGGCAGTTTGAATAGAACGGGATACGCTTTACCAGTTCCGGAAAGAGTAATTTCATTTCGTTTTTTAAAATACTGAACAATATGAGGCCCTCCCTCGGGGAGGCAGGCGTCAAACTGATATGTCAACGGCTGTGAAAGCGGTTTCCAGCGGAACGCTGAATATTTCCGGCGCTATAATGCCTATAGAACTACACGGGCACAGAACACAGCCGATTCCGGTTTTTACTGCTTTTATACGCGAAAGGATAGCAAATGAGCGTACATCTTTTTTTGAAGGGATCGCTGTTTTCTTAATTTCAACAGGATACAGAATGCCATTCTCTTCTATTAAAATAGCTATTTCAATTTTGTCTTTTTATCAATACCATGAGAATCTTCTCCGTTAAACGTATAAAGTGGGATGATCCAAAGTTGTAGTATGTTTTATCCCATAATGAAACGGCCGGCACGAAAAGTCAACGGTATACAAAAGTAATACGCTTCAGAAACTGAAGTTTTCTCGTATTACCACGCGGTACGAACAGAAAGTCAGGTATCGGATTATGACTTGTGGTTTTGTGAAAGACGCTCTCAAGTATCAGCACGTTCTGCGGCGGCAAAAGCAGGGCTCATGTTTTCCATCGCGCTGTATGAAATGCCGTACTGTTTGGCAAGGCGGCGCCAGTTGGTACGCACTGTTCTGCAGATACTTTCTGCTGTCTGCAGTGCTTCTTCAGCAGAAAGACCATAGAACGAAGCTGTTTCAAGTGCAAGTTCTATCGATGATGAGTTATCAGTTTCACTGATATTAAGTGACAATGTGTTTCCGTACGGAACAGGATTTACATCGTACAAAGGTGACAACCGCCAGCCATTTTTCATCGGTAGAATTATCGTCTGCTTCAAACGAATATGATGCATGTTCAAGTTCCCGAAGCGTCGTCCATGGAGGCGTTGCAAACTCTGTATCAGAAGCAAGAAACTGTTCGTCCTTTTCAAGTTTAAATCGCAGCGCACCCATTCTGGCAGCATCCTGCACACCGAGAAGAAAATCGCTTTCGGTAAGTGCATCCGGCTTTCTCTTTTCCTTTCGGGCTATGACTGCCTCACGGCGTTTCATAAGCAGGCGTCCCCAGCGGTCCGGGCAGGAATCGGTGAATATGCCGAAAAGTGTTTTTTCAGAAGAGATATATTGACGTCCGTTGTATAAAGCAAGGTCCGGATCAAACGAAACGGCATTTAACGGATTGTCGGGCGACAACCAGTCAGCATCGTATTCAAATGAAAAAAGTTCCCTGCCATGAATCAGTTCTGCATAGAGTGTTCCCATAAGCCGCATATCAGAGTACACATATATCGTTTTTTTCTGCAGGGGCATTACGTATTATCCTTGTTTTTAGGCGCACGCTTACGCACGGGCAGTTGAAGATCCTGAAGCTTACGACCGAGCTCATCATCTTTTGCAACAAGCAGCAGGTCTTTTTCCAGATTAAGCGCCAGTAGTACCGACGCATACGTACCGATGGCAACAGAAGGAGAGCCTTTTTCGACAGCCCACAGTGTAGCCCGGCTTATACCGGCACGTTCGGCAACAAGTTCTGCAGGCAGTTTCCGGCGAAGTCTTGCCAGCTGAATCTGTTCACCGAGCTGTTCAAGGATATGCTGAGTATGTGGCAGTAATGTAACCGATTTTCTTCCCATAATGTTTATAATTATAGACAAATTGGCTCTATATGTCAAATATGGAGAATAAGCCCCCTCTTCATTACACGTATAACGCAGAGCAATCAAAAGTTGTCGTATGTCTTATCCCAAAAAGAAACGGTGAAATTGCAGTTTTTGTTTTGTTTTAAATCATCCATTTCCATGCGGGAATTACTTCGATAGTGATTCCATCCGTCGTTAGTAGTTCTTCCTCTTCGTACGTAATGATCACAAAGCGTTTTGTGCCGGGCATTTCTGAGGCCAGCTTTACCAGATTCTCAGTTTCACGATTATTCGATATGTTCTTAATTGACCAGGCAGCTTGAATTGCTGTTTTTGTTTGGGGAATATAAAAATCTATATCTATCCCTGTTTTTTCAGATTTCAGATAATAGACTTCTCCAGTATATTTTTGTGAAAGTGTAATGGCAGTCAGATTTTCAAGTAAAGCCGTGTCGGTATCATGTAAGAACAGGTGCAGCAGACCGTTGTCGCCGAAATAATATTTTGGATTGCTTTCTTTTTCTGCAAACTTTGCAAAATAATTTTTGACTGCAAAAATAAGATATGATTCCTGCGCATACCCGACATAATCAATAATGGAATCTTTACTTACGTTTACTCCGATTGTTTTTAGAATGTTGTGCAGCTTTGTAAAGGAAATTTCATCTTTAACGGATTCAGCCAGTTTTTTCATCATAATCTTTAATGCATTTATATTACGGATATTGTTACGGGTGGCGATATCGCCAAGAAGAATTTTCTGATAAATACTCGAAACGTATTCGCGCTTATTCTGATATGAGAGACTTTCCGGAAATCCTCCGTATGTCAGATATTCATTAAAAGTCCGTTTTATTTTTCCGCTGTATTTGGTCTGCAGAATTGATTTTTCGTCAAAAGAAATGGTGTTTGCGGTAAGAAATTCCCTGAAATTATAGGGTGAAATAAATTTGGTAAGATACCGTCCTCCAAGTGTCGTTTCAATTTCACCGCTGAGCATTTTTGCATTGCTTCCGGTGATATACGTGCGTTCCTTTGAGTCTGCCAGTCTTCTGGCAAATTTTTCCCATCCGTCAATATTCTGAATCTCATCCAGAAAGAAATATCCTTTGTTATCACTCAGTTCTGCCTGGACTCCGAGAATATCGTTAAAGTCACCTGCCGTAAATTCGCTCAGACGCTCATCTTCAAAATTGATATAGATTATCTGGTTCCAGTCAGTTCCTTTTTTAATAAGGTCCTGAACAATTTTATACAGCATTGTTGATTTACCGGAACGGCGCAAGCCAACAAGCACATAATTTGCATTTTTATCAAATTCATATTCCCGCGGGACAATTTGAAATTTTTTGATTACTTCCTGTTGGTCAAATATAACTTCTTTAAGAATATTGTGATTCATAAAATGTTCCTTAATGTCGAGTATAGTCTATAATAATAAGGTATATTTGTCGAGTATACTCGACAAATATACCTTATTATGAAGGTTACTTTTCGTTATTTCTATTCACGGGAAGTTCTGAGGCAGCGCATTCATCATATCTGTTCTACTATCCAGAGAGGCTTTCATTCGTGCGGTGTGGTATATTGATTGTTCAATATGCGTATACAAACTTACAATTTTTATAAGTTTGTTCAATCTGCGTATACAAAACCATTGATACAGTGATATAATTGATGCTGCAGGGAGGAAGTATGCTCATAAAGAGGGAAACATATCTCCGGAAAATCAGGCCGTATTATAATACCGACCTCATAAAGGTATTTACCGGTATACGGCGGTGCGGAAAATCAAAACTTCTTACTCAGATAAAAGATGAACTGTCTGCAAAAGGGATTCCGGATGAGCAGATACTGACGGTAAACTTTGAGGATCTTACATACAGTTCCCTGAATACGGCAGAATCGCTTCATGAGTACATTACCGGTAAAATAAAAAATAAAGACACGTATTATATATTTCTTGATGAAATACAGAACGTGGACCATTTTGAAAAAGCGCTTGCATCGTTCAAAGCTTCTCTGAACTGCTCTCTTTTTGTTACCGGCAGTAATTCCAGACTTTTATCGGGGGAACTGGCAACGCTGCTCACCGGACGGACGAAAGAATTCCTTATCCAGCCGTTTTCCTATAGTGAAGCTTGTGAATACCGTATACTGCGCGGTATGAAAAACGATGATGATTTCTTTTATGATTACCTGAAATGGGGCGGATT
>DCFS01000256.1:0-10671 GCA_002319875.1 Treponema sp. UBA1798
AAGGCGGCTACTATTTGTGGGTGGATTTGCCGGAACAGTATGATTGTCTTGAACTGTTTGAAAGCGCATTGCAGGCCGGCATCAGCATAGTTCCGGGACCAGCCTTTTCCCCGGAAAATCGTTATAAAAACTGTATGAGGATTACTTTTGCCTCACCCCTGAATGAATCAGTCAGAAACGGTATTAAGAAATTGTCTCTATTGCTGGAACGACAAAACAGATAAAAACTAAACTGGGCCTTTTTGTCAACACAAATAAGCAGCACTGTCTATGGTAACGATGCCACATGTTATGCTTTCCTCAGGTTGGAAAAACATTGTGCACCGTATCTATTCTCTTTTTTGTTCTATTTTCCGGGTCCTGTATATACGGACCGAAATTCATAATCTCCGACAATATATAGATAGTAAACACGCTATGCACGTAATTGAGCGCTTCCTTCAGATACTGAAAGAAAAACCTGTACTGCGGCAAAGATCAAAGAGTACTCTTAAAAAGATCACCCTTTACTTTCGAAAAGAGATGTCAAAGAAAGAGAAACGATCTCAAAAAGAAACAACCTGTTTCTCCCTTTTCCGGAGGTCAAAGTAAAGCGAAATGTCCCCCTGGACAAAGCATGATATCCGCAGAAATAAAGCGTATTTTTGTCGGAAATCACTAACTACGCCACAGGCAACGGAGTATGGAGTTCTTTGTGTGTCTTATATAGCCGGTTTCCTTTTAAGGACCTTTATTACAGATTCGTCAAATACTTCTCCTGAATTAAACTGCTCTTGTTTCCTTTTGATTTTCACCAAAACTCATAAATGCGCCAGTATCATGGAACACCTCTATCAGCCATATTTTTAATTTCAGAAAATTTCCCAAATCATTTTTTTCCCATCCGCTTATGATGAAGGTTTGTTGTTTGGTATCGAGGTAACCATCCCTCCCCTCTCTGTATTCAGGTTCATGACCTTTCCATAAATATCTTGAAATAACAATCTTCATCCATGGATAAGTGAACACACATGCATAACCTGCCTGATATTGTAACCTTCTTCAAAACAATAATAAACACTAACAAATATACACCAAAAACAATAAATAATAATAAAAAACAATTGACACGAAATCATCGAAGTATTATTTTTGCTAAAGAGCAACGGAGACGGAGGAAGTTCCATGTTTACGGAAGAACGGCTTCAAAAAATACTCGAAGAATTAAATCATAACGGGAAAGTTCTAGTAAAAGATCTGAGTGAAAAATTTCATGTAACAAATGACTGCATCAGAAAAGATCTGAAAGTCCTGGAAAATGAAGGGAAGCTAAGAAGAGCTTATGGCGGTGCAATTCTCTCAAGAGACAACCCCCTAAAAAAAGAAGTTTCTGATAGAAAACTTGATAATATAAAGAAGAAAAAAATCGTTGCACAGAAAGCTCAGGAAGTAATCAAGGAAGGTGAAACCATTTTTCTGGATACTTCATCGACGAATATCTGTCTGGCAGAACTGCTCGTAAAATCACAAAAACGTTTAACAGTTGTCAGTAACATGATTGACATAGTACAAATACTGGCAGACAGCCCTTATATAACGGCAATAGCAACAGGCGGTGTTTTAACACGCTCGGTTAATGCCTTTATAGGGGCCGCGGCTATTGATGTAATAAAAAACTACAGTTTCGACCGTGCTTTCCTGGGCACAAGTGGAATAGATATTGTTAATTGTGCAGTAACGACATATGGCGTAGAAGACGGATTGACAAAACGGGCGGTTATACAGAATAGCAGACATAAATATATTGTTATGGAAAAAGACAAATTCTATTTTAATGATTCATACCGCTTTGCACTATTTAATGAAATAGACGGAATTATAACTGACGAACAACCGGACTCTATGATTATGCAGATTCTGAAGCGTAATGAAGTCACACTATATTGAGGTACAAAATGGAGTTCTCTGAAGGGATAGCAGCCGGAATTCAGGACCCTTTCATATGCCCCAAAGGCCGGGGTATCAAATCTCCGCACAAATAAAGGAGGAAGTTATGAAAAACATGCATTCTTTTTAGAAAAATGTCTATACAGCTCAATACACTTATTAAAAGGAGAAAAAGATTATGCAAACTTTACAAGTTATTTTAATTCTAGCTGTCTTTCTTGGCGGCGTCGTATTAATGATGACAAAAAAACTGCCGGCAATTCTGGCACTCCCCTGTATGGGAATACTTATTGCCGCCGTAGCAGGCGTCCCTTTTATGTCTTCTGATGCCAAGGCACAGACGATTACAAAATTTGTTCTTGCTTCCGGAGCAGGTAAACTCAGCAGTACTATTATTGTTACCATTTTCGGTGCGATATTTGCACGTGTCATTCAAACAGAAGGAATTGCGGATGCAATAATCCGGAAGGCCGCTGAACTGGCAGGTGATAAGTCTGTACTAATAGCACTGGCTCTCACTGCAGCTATCGCTGTTATTTTTACGGCAATGAGCGGAGCCGGTCCTGTTATCATGGTTTCCCAGATTGCAATACCTTTGATGCTTTCTGCCGGTATCGGTCCCGTAATTGCAGCCAGCCTTGTATTAATGGGATTAAACATCGGATTGCTTTTCAATGTATCACAATATCAGCTGTACGTTGATACAATCGGAATGGATATGAACGTTATAAAAACCTCATCAATCGCAATGGGTATTATCTGTATCATTGTAACAGCAGCCTATATTCTTTTGAATGTAAACAGAAAGAAGGGAACTGCATCATGGGCAATGAAAGTTGATGGCACTAAAAGTTCCAAACTCAATCCTGCCGCAATGTTCATGCCTTTACTCCCTGTCGTTCTTGTTTTCTTCCTGAAATGGGATGCAGATACAAGCCTCCTGATAGCGATACTGGTTACAGCCCTCATAACAAAGCCCCTGCAGATCGTACATGACATATCCAGTTCCGTCGTAGAAGGTATAAAAGATATTTCTGGAGTTATCGCTCTCATGATGGGAATCGGCATATTATTAAATGGTGTTTCAGCAGAAGCTACATCATCACTGATGAAACCCCTTATTGGTGCAATTCTCCCTTCTAACCCTGTTATTTATGTTATCCTTTTTACCGTACTGTCTCCGCTTGCTCTGTACAGAGGTCCGCTGAACATGTACGGCCTTGGTTCAGGTCTTGCCAATATCTTTCTGCAGGCCGGTTCGCTGAGCGCATCTGCAGTAGGAATGGCATTAAGAAGTACAAGTGTCGTACAGTGTGTAAGTGACCCGACCAATACACAGAATGTCATAGTGGCCGATTATGCAAAAGTCGATGTGAATGAAATCCTGAAATCAACACTGCCTTATACAATGGCGATGGCTCTTGGGATTTTGGTCTATAGTGCAGTGGTTTTATTTTAGAAATTACATGTAATAAAAAGGAGTGAGGTATTCATGAGCGATAGAAAGGTTAGAATCGGGATAGATGTTGGCGGTACTTTTACTGATGCAGTTGTAATTGATAACGAAACATATGAAATAATTGCAAAGGAAAAACTTCCTACAACTCATCACTCGATACACGGTGTTGCAGAAGGAATTGTCCAGGTAATCAATGATTTACTTCAAAAAAATGCAATCTCTCCTGATGATGTTGTTTTTATTGCTCATGGTACCACACAGGCAACGAATGCGCTTCTGGAAGGTGATGTAGCGAAAGTCGGCATTATCGGTATGGGAAGCGGACTCGAAGCAGACAGAGCCAGAAAAGAAACGACGGTCGGGAATATTGAATTAGCACCTAAAAAGTATCTTTATACAGAACAGACGTTTATCGACTCTTCTCTATTAACCGGAGACAAAATTCTGACAGCAGTACAGGATCTGATAAACAAAGGTGCAGAAGTCATTGCTGCTTCAGAAAGTTATTCAGTTGACAATCCTGAAAATGAAAAAAAAGTCATCGAAACAGCAAATAAAAAAGGAATAGCCGCAACCGGAGGGTATGAAGTTTCCCAGCTTTACGGACTGCAGGCAAGAACAAGAACAGCATCCGTAAATGCTGCACTCATCCCCAAAATGATGGAAACCGCCAATATGACTGAAGAAGCGGTAAAAAAATCAGGCATAAAAAAACCGCTCATGATCATGCGCTGTGACGGTGGTGTAATGAGTATCGACGAAGTCAGGAAACGGCCGATTTTAACCATGCTGTCGGGCCTTGCGGCAGGAGTCGCAGGAGCACTTATGTATGAAAAAGTTACAGATGGCATCTTTCTCGAATCAGGCGGTACTTCAACAGATATTTCCGCTATAAAAGACGGAAAGGTTATGGTTAAAAATGCCCAGATAGGCGGAAGAAAACTATATCTGACTTCTCTTGATGTAAGAACCACAGGAACCGCCGGCGGCAGCATGATCGTCATAGAAAATAATAAGGTGGTTGATGTAGGACCAAGATCTGCACATATAGCTGATAAAGAATATGAAGTATTTACGGAACCTGAAAATATAATCAATCCCAAACTGGCACTAATAGCGCCAAAAAAAGAAGATCAGCCCAATTACGCAATTATCAATTGCAGTAATGGAAAAAGCTATGCACTTACATTAGCCGGAGCCGCTAATATTCTCGGATATGTACCGGACTGCGATTACGCTTTTGGAAATAAAGAATCAGCAAGAAAAGCATGGCAGGCCCTTGCTGATTATACGGGACGTACCGTGGAAACAGTATGTACAGAAGCCATGGAAATAGCGATTGCAAAAATCAGGGCAATTGTAGACAGCCTGATCACCGATTACAAGCTGAATCAGAACCTTATCTATCTTGTTGGCGGCGGCGGATCCGCATCGGTCGTTACACCTTATTTAAGCAAAAAAATGGGGATAAGGTTCAACATAGCCAACAATGCTCCTTATATATCAACAATCGGCGTTGCATTGGCTCTCGTCAGAGAGCAGATAGAACGTAACGTATCCAACCCTACAGAGGAAGATATCAGGAAAATCAGGCATGATGTGACGGAAGTAATTACAAGAGCAGGAGCTGACGCTTCAACAGTCGATATAACTATCGAAATAGACAGTCAGAAAAACATACTGCGTGCTACAGCAACCGGCGCAACAGAATTAAGGACAAAAGACCGCAAGACAATAATCATTTCTGAAGCGGAAAGGGAAAAAATACTTACAGAGGGAATGAAGGCAAATGTAGACAAGATAGAAAAAATTTGTTCAGAAGGAAGATGGCATGCATATTGTGTAGAAACCGAAAAAAGTGCTTTATGGGGATTACTGAAATCAAAGAAAAAAAATATATGCGTCATGGATGAAGGAGGCGTTATCCGCCTCCAGAAAAATATGGCAAAAGTAAAGATTTTCTGTAAGCATCAGATTGACTCAGATTTCTCGGATTTTGTAGATTCAATGACACAATATACAGATGCCGGAGCAACTCTTCCCAGAACATATCTTTTTTTCGGACAGAAAATGTCAGACTTAAGCGGAGTTCAAAGTAAAGAACAACTTATCAGTCTCGCAAAAATGGAACTTGAGTTCACTGAAGATACACAGAATATACTTGCTGTGGCAGCAAAGGATTAAAATGTTCCAACTCGACAAAATCCCTGCAGAGACATTCGCTATGTTGGAATTACGGCAGGATCCCCTGTTCCGCTACATGGACAGTGCCGATTATTCCGGATACGTCGAGAAAAGCATACAAACAGGACACAAGAAGGCACAACAATATATTGGCAAAAATTTAGAGAATGAAATAGAGACTGCAGGTTTTGGCATTGTATCTGATAATCGCCTTCCGGCTTATCAGATTACGTCTTACCGTATTCAGGCACGAACTTCATACAATGAAAAATCAGGACTTATATTTCTTTATATGAATGAAATCAACTATAAGTGGAACATAATGCAGGAATATGGTTACAACGTAACTCTTGAATGGCTCATAAAGCTTGTTCTGGCGCATGAGTTTTATCATGTCACGGAATTTTTGCAGGGCTGCACAACGGGTGATATGATGCCGCCTGTTTACAGAAAAACTCTTTTTGGAAATAAAAAAGCCTCACTCCGCAGCGTCAGTGAAATTGCCGCACATAATTTTTCCAAAACGTATATGGAAAGCGTAATACAGCCTGAAATGACCGATTATCTCGTTCTGCTGCATGACGGAACTATTACATCAGAATATCTGGAAAAGCTGGTTGACCTGAATAATGGCGATACAGAAGGAAAATGAATAACATGGAAACGGTAACATATGAAAAGACATCAGTACCGGTAATCGGCACTTTTGATACCGTCGTTGTCGGCGGGGGGACTGCAGGTGCTTCAGCAGGCATTACAGCTGCCCGGGAAGGAAACCATACATTACTTATAGAAAAGAGTATTTCGCTTGGGGGTTCAGCTGTAGGCGCATTGGTAACCCCCATGATGGAATCCTTTGTTAAACACGAAAATAATTTTTACGAAATTGAAAAACGCCTCAGGGATAAAGGTGTTGTGACGAGCGACGGTATGATGAAATACGTCTATTCCACACCAGAGTCAAAAGCAGCGGTTTTAGAAGAAATGTTTCTGGAAAATCATGGAGAAGTTCTCTATGACGCATCTCTGGCGGGATGTACCGTTAAAAACAGGAAAATAGATACAGTTTTTGTAACGACTGTTGACGGAATGACGGCTATCCGGGGAAAACAATTCATTGATGCAACGGGTGATGCGCTGCTTTCAAGAATGGCGGGTGTTACGGTTGCTTCCGGAGATGAAAATCAGAATGACCAGATGTCATCTCTGCGGTTTGAAATGGGTGGTATAGATACAGAAAAATATAGAAACTATTGCCTCAGTCTGAACGATAATTTTTCCCCGCTGAAAACCGGTTTTTTCTGGGAATCAGCGATGGTAAAAAACCGGGATTTCAAGCTCGAACCGGTTTTCAGAACCGGTATTGAAAAAGGATATTTATGTGACGACGATCTGATCTATTACCAGTGTTTTTCCCTGCCGGGAGAACCGGGATGTATGACCTTCAACTGCCCGCATATCGGTTCCATGAAAAAAAATACCAGTGCAGCCGCAAGATCTTATGCCGTTCACGAAGGCAGACAAAAAATAGACAGACTCGTTGCCTTTTTACAACACTGTATGCCGGGTTTTGAAAACAGTTATGTAATCCGGATAGCATCGGCGCTTGGTATCCGCGAATCGTGGAGAATATGCGGAAAATATATTCTGAATGAAGACGATTACATCAATCGTGCTAAATTTGACGATGCCGTTGCAAAAGGCGACTGGTATATAGATGTGCATTCTGCAAACAAAGGTCTTATTCATATGGAAAAGTATAATAAGGGAGAATTCTATGAAATACCTTATCGCTGCCTTATCAATAACACAATTGAAAACATGTTGACTGTAGGAAGGTGTATTTCTACAACTTTCCTTGTCCAGGCAAGTATACGAATCCAGCCCACCGTAATTGATATGGGGGACAGTGCCGGAAAGGCTTGTGCAAAAGCCTTAAGGCAGCACTGTGAACTGGCAGAATTTGATGGTAAAGGGTTACTACAGTAAACCCGGGGAAGCAAAATATGCAAAAAGAAGAAGTATTAAAAAAACTGAAAGGCGGAGTGATTGTATCATGTCAGGCACTGCCTTCAGAACCGCTGTATAGTTCATTCATTATGGGGCGCATGGCACGGGCTGCAAAGGAAGGCGGAGCTGTGGGTATAAGGGCAAATACCCCACAGGACATAGAGGAAATAAAAAGAATTGTAAATCTTCCTGTAATCGGTCTGTATAAGGTTGACTATGCTGATTCTGAAATATACATAACTCCGACAATGAAGGAAATAGATGCCCTGGCAGGAGTTTCTCCCGACATCATAGCAATGGATGCGACGGACCGAAGCCGGCCACAGGGACTGACACTTGAAAAGTTTTTTCCACGTGTAAAAGAAAAATACCCCGATATGCTGTTTATGGCAGACTGTTCATGTTTTGAAGATGCCGAACGGGCACAGAAACTGGGATTCGATATTGCCGGTACAACAATGCGCGGTTATACCAAAGCGACGCAGGGTATTCAGATTCCGGATTACGACATGCTCCATAAAATCACAACAGAATTATCAATTCCCGTCATAGCTGAAGGAGGCATATGGGAACCGGAACAACTGAAACGAGTTTTTACTGAAAATATACTTGCGGCAGTAATAGGAACGGCTATCACCCGTCCCAGAGAAATCACACGCAGATTCGTCAGCTCGGTTGAAAAAAAATAACCATCCCCTCTGCACGAATAAAAGATTACAGATTGTGAGGTATGCAACAAATGAGTAAATCGACAGGATTTACCAGGCATATTCCCAAAGCAGAAGAGACAGATAAAACAGGGAGGTTGCATTGAAAAAATATCTGGGAATAGATATAGGCGGAACTGCCGTTAAAACAGGTCTTGTATATGCCGATGGGACGATTACGGTAAAAAAAACATATAGCGTAGATTTTGACAGGTATGAGACTCCTATTCTTACAACGGTACTGAAAAGTACAGATTCATTTCTGGCTGAACAGCATATAACCGAAGGAGATTTATCGGGAATCGGAATATCGGCAACCGGGCAGATAGATACGGTCAGCGGATATGTGGCAGGAACAGCCGGACATATAAAGAACTGGTCAGGAGTCCGTATACGCGATGCATTTCTGAAAAAATACAACATACCGGTCACGGTACTGAATGATGCGGACTGTGCTGCAATTGGGGAATATAAACTGGGAGCGGCACAGGGAGTTCCGAATGCGGTGATTCTGACCATCGGAACAGGAATCGGGGGAGGAATTTTTGTAAACTCCCGGATACTTTTGGGAGCACACGGTCTCGCAGGGGAAATCGGTCATTTTACTATACAATGCGAAGGCGAAAAATGTACCTGTGGAAATACAGGATGTTATGAGCATTACGCATCGACAGCCGCATTACTGCGGATGGTAAAAGCGGCAGTACAGGAAGGAAAAATATCGTGGGTCTGTAACGAAGAAATAAACGGTAAGACAGTGTTTCTTCACTGCAACGAACAGCCTGAACTGAAAAAAATCATTGGAAAATGGATTTCATATGTGGCTGAAGGTATTACAACACTCGTTCATATATTCAATCCGGAAAAAGTAATCATCGGTGGCGGTATCTGCAGAGAACAGGAGAAGTTCATTATTCCGCTGAAACAGAAAGTGCTGTCGGAAATAATGCCGGCTTTTGCGGACGGACTCGAGATCTTACCTGCCAAACTCGCCAACGACGCAGGTATGGTTGGAGCTGTTTTGTACAATATAGATAGAGAAAAAAATGACAATTTGTTTGCATAACGGAATATTGCTGAATGGTATATCCATCATGGAAAAATGTGCCGTTCTGCTGGAAAACAGAAAAATTCTGGATGTATTCAGTGAAGAAAGATTCTATCAGAAACAGTTCAACTCCGATGTAAAAATAATAGATGTAAAAAATGCTTATATTGCACCAGGCCTTATAGATACACATATTCATGGATTCAAGGGGCACGGAACTGATAACTGTACGACAGATGATATTCTGAAAATGTCAGAAGATCTTGCCGGGTACGGTGTAACAGCATTTAATCCGACCATGTATCCTGCGTCGGAAGACAGAATGATCGACGGAATCAAAAATATCGTAGCTGCTATGGGGCATGAAACCGGGGCCCAAATAATGGGTATCCATCTGGAAGGCCCTTTTATATCTCCTAAAAAACTGGGTGTCCAACGTCCTGAAACCGTACGTAATGTTGACCTCAGCTTAATGGAGCGGTTATGGGAAGCTTCTCAGGGGCATATTGTAAATATGACTGTAGCACCGGAGTTAAAACATATGCGGCAGCTGGCGTTATACAGTCTCAGTAAGGAAATCATATTACAGGACGGGCACACGGATGCTTCTTACAATAACGTGGTAGAGGGAATGCAGGCAGGAATATTACATGCAACACATCTCTTCAACGCCATGAGCCAGATGCAGCAGAGGAACCCCGGTGTAGTCGGTGCGGTACTGATTCATCCGGAGATGTCATGTGAAATAATAGCCGACGGAGTACACGTACATCCGGACTTATTCAAGCTCCTGTTACGTGATAAAACATCTGATCAGATCGTACTTGTCACGGATGCATTAACGCCTACTGAACAGACAGGGGAACCTTTATACGCGAACGGCGAAGAAGTCGTATTTGAAGACGGTTGCTTTCACCGGAAAGCCGATGGCGTTATAGCCGGTTCTGCACTTACATTATTGCATGGTGTCGAAAATTTTGTAAAGTTCGGAAGTTCTATCCAGGATGCAATAAAATGTGCAACTGCAAATCCTGCCCGTATTATGCGGTATAAGAAAAAAGGCATGCTTATTCCGGGATATGACAGTGATGTTATCGTCTTTACCGACAAATATGAACTCAGGCTCGTTATAGCACGAGGCGAAATCATCACCCCCGCTGCACGAATAAAAAAAAGCAATTATCAAGCTGGATAAAATTCCGGGGAATCATAATATAATATTTCTGCTTCAGACTATGCGGAGAATCAAGTATAACAAAAAAAAATTCCGCAGGTAAAGGAATGCCCCCGAGAATTGCCCGGGAAGCATTCCTTTATTTCATGCCGCTACAGCTGCA
>DCFS01000256.1:10926-24027 GCA_002319875.1 Treponema sp. UBA1798
TCATGTGTAACGACTATCAAAATTGTAGCATGTACAGACAGATATTCCGAAATAGCCTTCATTACGTGCAGGCGGGTTTCAAAGTCAATATGCGCAAACGGCTCGTCAAGAAGCAAAATATCAGGTTTTACGGTAAGCGCACGGGCAATATCCACACGCTTCATTTCACCAGATGACAGTGACTGCGGATATGCGTCCAGATGTGCACTTGTAAGTCCGACTTTCTCAAGGTTTTCGGTCAGTTCCTTAAGCGTTCCGCCAGAACCTGCTGCGGCAATCTGCTGAAACGAGTCCCGGATACTGAGATCGGGGAAAAAGGAAAAACGGGAATCCTGCTGGACGACGGTCATACGGCGCCGGAAAGGCTTAAAAGCCGCGGGATCGCTGCCTGACTCGCCGGGCTTGAGCGCAACGAGATCGGAGCCTTCCATGACAATGCGGCCTTTCGTACCATCCATCAGGCGGAGGATCGCCTTAATCATGCTTGATTTTCCGCAGCCGGACGGACCGGTAATGCCATAAATGGTGGACCTCTCAAAGACAAGGCTGAGCCCTTTGAAAGCAGTAAAAGTACGTTCGCCGAAAATACCACGCTTGAAATAGCTCTGGGATACGTCCTGCAGTTCGATGGCAGTACCGGACGAGCCCTTCTTTGCTTCCGGCTTTTCGTAACCTTCCATCTCGGGAAGGCTGTCTAAGCGTTCGATGTTGCCATCCCTGAGCATAAAGGCCTGGTCAAGGGTAAGCTTCTTTATAAAGTCAAGGTCATGACTGACCATAAGGAAAGTTTTATTTTTTGCCGAAAGAATTTCGTTATTAAGGAATTCCACGAAGTGCTTCCGGAGATTACGGTCCAGATTAACCGTCGGCTCGTCCAGAAGGATCAGATTACCGCTGCGTGACAACAGAATCATCAGCGTAATACGCTGCATCTCACCGCCGGAAACCTCATCAGGGTAGAGTCTGGCGAAGGCGGAAAAATCAAGAGCAAAATAATTCCTGAGCCTCTGCTCGATGACGGACTTGCAACCCGGTGCAAGCAGTGCGAGATTCTGATCAAGAGTAAGCGAAGGATTCATAACCTGTGCTGTTTCCGCAGGAACAAACATAAGACCGGACTGCTCAATCTGTGACCACGCATCGAAATCGAGCTTTTGACCGCCAGAATAAGCGTTGAAGCTGTTTACTTTCATTCCACCTTTAAAAGTAAAAACCTGCGCAGGCAGGATACCGGCAATGGATTTCAGGAACACAGACTTTCCTGTACCGGTCGGCCCCA
The DNA here is from genome assembly GCA_002319875.1 of Treponema sp. UBA1798. Lineage (GTDB taxonomy): Bacteria > Spirochaetota > Spirochaetia > Treponematales > Treponemataceae > Treponema_D. The sequence goes on from DCFS01000256.1 coordinate 12,206, forward strand.
TAATAACAGTCGACGAGCCTGACTCTATTGAAAAATCGCAATCCCTGAGGAGCACGCGCTTACCAAGATGTATTGAAAATTTATGAAGTGATATAGGCGTCATGTGTTTTCCTCCTTACGGTCGTTTAACATAAGCAGAAAAGCGACACTGATAGTTATCAACAGAATAGACGGCAGCCAGAAAAGAATGGGCTCCCCGCCTTCAAACAACGCGTCACGGTGAGCAGCAATCAGAGCGCCGGGACTCAGATGAGCGGGTGTACCGTAACTGCCGAAACCGAGTTGAATGATAAAACCGAACGAACAGTCCAGCACAAGTGTTTTGAGCAGAATACCTGCTGCCACGCGCTTGAGCGTATTGCGCATCAGGGCTGTATTCATGAGCACGGCAAGGATACGCTGCTTGGTAAAACCGTAAGAACGGAACGACAGACTGTATTTACGGTTATAAAGGTCTGACAGAGGAATGGCTATACCCCTGACTGCCTCGGGCAGCGTGGTCACGGTCGCCGCTAACATAAACACAACAAGCGACATAGTCGTCGATGCTGCGCTGGAGTGACGGGCCAGATAACCGGAGACCGGTGCATAACAGAACAGGGCGACAAGGATTGCAGGTATAGACTCAACGGCGTTAAGGACGTTCGCAAAACCTCTCCCTGCCTGCATCGAAAGGACACTGACATAACCGATTCCGATACTTAACAACATTGCGAACAGCATGGTTGCCACAAGAGTGATCGAAAGTTCACGGAAGGACAGAAAGAGAGCATGAAGATAGCCGGACTCAACGAGACTGGCAGGCACAAGACCTTCGAAAGCCCCGCACGGCAGCCAGGCAAGTGCAAGAGGCAATGCCAGAATGACGAGGCAGATAATTTTGAGGACATCAGATAGCTTTTTCATACCACCTCGGATAAATCAGAAACAGAATAGTTTTTACAAGAAAAGCAACTACGGCGTTTACACACAAAAGAATAAACACTGAGGCTACAAGCAGATCCGTGTTCGTCGCAAGTAACGCGTCGAGCAGCGTACTGCCGAGGCCGGGGAAAGAGAACACTATCTCCGCAATGGTTACCGAGCCGATGATAGCCGGCACCTTGCCCGCAAGATACGGGATAAACCGCGGCAGACTCGAGGAAAAAAGATATCCTGAATAGGTTCCCGGCATCGGAAAAAAACGGCCTAAACCGTGCCCAAGGGTCGAAAACACAATCGCATGGGTCGTCTCGACCTGACTGAGCATATCGGCCTTGAGAAAATTTGTTGCATCCCAGGAAAGTCCTCCCAGCACAACGGTAATGAACGCAATGATCGGGAAAGGTGCATCACTGCCAAAGGCATTAGCCAGAACCCAAAAACCGACGAATAATGGTACCGCAGCGAGAATAGAAGTAATAAGACTTAAAACCCCGTCAAAGCGCTCCGGCCCGGTGTGTCCATGATGCCTCGCCAGGTATCGGCCGGTCACGGCATAAGCCGATCCCGCCAGAGCAATGAAAGTGAGGATAACAAGTGACGTCAGTGCAAGCGGCAGCGTGACTGCCGCGCCCGAAGCAATAATCTGCCCTGCGCTGAAGCCCGGATGAGCGATAGAAAAATCTTGCGAACCCGTAATGAGAAGAAAGAAAGACTTTCCTGTCCCGACATAGCTTTCTATCGGGGCGCCGATAGAAAGCAGATAAAACCCGGAGAGTATTACAGTTCCTGCCACGGCAAATACAATGCCGTGAACGAAGAATTCCCGGATCAAAAAACGAAGAAAACGCATGCAGTGTACCCCTTAAGAAAACCTCTAAAAACTTCAGTTTTTAGAGGTAACGCTGAAAATGCGAGTTTTAAGTCGCAATATTACGGCGACTTAAAACTCGGCGACATCTCTAAAAAAGTCAATGAAAGTGTGCTTTTAGAGAGGCCCTTAATTCTTGAATTTCCAGTCTTCAACTGAAAGGAAAGGATTATCGGTAGCGATGGCAACGTTTTCCAGACCACGCGAGTAGACGTCCTTCTCCAGAGAGCACAAATACAACGAAGGCGAAAGATCGCAAATTCTCTGGTTAATCTGGAGCGTGAGATCGACCCACTTTGCAGTGACGACTTCCTTTTCCCATGCATCGAACAGTACGTTCAGTTTACTGTCGGCGAGGCCGGTAACATTCAGATTACCGTTAGAACGGTACCAATTACCAAGACTTGAGTAAAGGTTATCAAAACCTTCACAGTACAGGAGTGCCAGATCATACGACTTTTCACTATAGACCATACGTTTGAAAACCTGGTCACCGGTACGTTTCGCCTCGACGTTCAAACCGATCGCCGCAAGCTGTTTCACGATACCGTCAGCCATTTTCGTACCAAACTCGCCCATAGAGTCGGGATAGAGGAGAATAACGTTTTTGCCGGAGACACCGCCGGAAGAGGCAAGGCTCTTAGCCTTTTCAAGGTTATACGGGAGGAGATCCGGCATAGGATCTTTTACGTATTCAGGAATATTAGCTGAAAAAAGGTTGGACGGAAACGGACCGTTGTTCAGAATGACACCGGTCTTCTGATCAGTAATCGACGGAATAAGAGAAGCTTTATTAAGCGCCATCGCCATTGCCTGACGGGCTTCAGCGTTCGGGAAAATTCTGGTGTTGATCGCTACTTCATAGAAGGCATAAGGCATATATGAATTGATGTCGACATTCGATATCTTCGCTACGGCAGCGCGGTCCATCGGGTTTGTCTCAAGAATCAGATTTACACGTCCCTTGCGCATTTCGTTCATCCGGATGATCGGATCTATCACTTTCTTGATTACGAGCGTGTCTGCCTGCGGCCGATTCTTGAAATAGATACCGTTAGCTTCGAAAGTTACCCATTTTCCGATTTCCCAGCCGGTGAGCTTGAACGGCCCCGTACCGACAGGTGCAGTAGCAAATTTACGTTCGTTCTCTCCCGCACGCATGTTCACCTGCATCTCCTTTCCGTTATATTTAGAAGGTATAATCTTAAAGGTAAGAACCGGATAAGCGCGGAACTCGGGCAAAGGGTTTATAAATTCGATACGGACAGTCTTCTCGTCGACAGCCGTAACACTCTTGATAAATGACATAAGATAATCACGTTTCGGAGAGGCATTTTCCTTGTCTGTATAAGCGGAGAAGGAATATACGACGTCCGCCGCGGTAACGGGCGTACCGTCATGCCAGCTTACGTCGCGCAGCAGGGCCGTATATTCCTTCTTGTTTACGGGATCCTGATCGATGCTCTCTGCAAGAGCAAGTTCGGAATAGAGCTTGCCGCTGGTTTCATCAACTTCGAAGTTGACGAGACCGTCAAACACCAGTTCGTCGGCATTCAGACCGGAAGTATTCTGCTCCAAAACGGGATTCAACGAGTCCGGAAGTGTCGAAACTGCAACAACGATACCCTTCGGCTGGGATTTCCATACTAAGAAAGCACCGACTGATGCCAGCAAAAGGATTGCCACAACAATAATAGCTATAATGCTTTTTTTACTCATTTTCATTAACGCATCCTCACAACAAATGAACTGTAAACGACTACTTCGCCTTCATAATTTTCAGTCTTGCCTTTCTGAACCTCGAAGAAATACTTGTCACTGGTCAGCTGGCTGCCTGCGTTCAGGACAGGCCACGAATTGCCGACCTTATAACCGCGGTTAACAAGGTCTTTCAGATTGTTCTTCTTAATCAGTTTTCCGCTCTTTGTATTTTCCGGAAAGACGCGGACCGTACGGTTATCCTTCAATGTGATTACCAGATCATTCATCTGATTTCTGGGTATGGAAACCATGCCCCACCAGTATTCATCCTTGTTCGCATTCGTAGCACTGAACTTTGCCGGACGGCTTTTTTTACTTTCGGCAGTTGAACCAGGCTGAGGATTAAAGAGTCCGATCATAATCGGCATAACGACCTTGCCGCGGCTTGCTATTTCTTTAGCCGTGCTGATTTCCTTATTCACCTGAGCAATCTTGTCTTCGAGATCTTTTCTCTGATCGTTGATATCGTTCAGGATGTCCTGACCGATGGCATCGGGATACCGCGAGGCGAATGTGAGAAGTTCGTTATAAATCTTATCGATATTTGTTTTCACGGATTCCTGATGTGCAAGAATTTCTTCGAGCGACATGCTGCCGTTTTTTCCCTTTTCCGGAGTGCGTGCGAATTCTTCGCCGATACGGTCCTTATACTCATAAGCGCGTGCACGTATAGCCGATTCCCGCTCGATCGAAAGATCCTGATGAGCTTTCTTTAAACTGCGAAGATTGGCGGCAGCACCGGCATTTTTTGTAACTCCGGATTTGTTCATGCTGGATCCAATCTCGTTCTCAGCAGCAGAATAAGCAGAGAGTGTGGCATCAAAGGCAGCTATTTTGTCGTCAAACCCATCGATGGCACGGGCCTTGCCCGCCTGATTGTTAAGCGCAGCCTTCTTCGTAAGTATGGAGCTGACAATATCAATTTCCTTACCAGCGAGAGAAAGCTCGTCGCTGTTGCCATACACTTTTACGGCCGAAGTCTGTAAATCCCTGGCAGGCGTTACTTTCCCCATTACCAGCATAGCACTGATACGCCCGGCAGCAAGGGTTGAACCCTTCTGGCAAATGTCAGGAGGAAGCTTGAGAACTGGATCTATAGCACTAAACTTTTCAACCGCAGTATTGCAGGCTGCAAGAAGTTTCTTCTCATCGGAAGATTTGATGGTGTCGGAGTCCGCAAGGGCAGATGCACCGGCGTTATACAAAGTAATGTAATTCAGATACTTCACACTCGTTTCTTTATCACGGATATCGGTCCAGAACGCAGCTGCAGCAGCGGGTTCTTTCTCATTCCACGCGGTTACGCCGCTGGCGATTGCTTTATCGTCGGCAGTAGTGCCCCCGGTAGTGGCACAGGATACAAGCATTGCAACTAAAATCAACGGGATTATAATTCCAAACTTTTTCATTCATAAACCTCCTAATTAAAAACTCCGCATTAGCGGTGCGCCGGAACGGCGCAGTATGATAAAAAGTACACGGATCCGTCTGTCGCGAAAACGAATTTCCCATCAGGAAACAGACGAATGCCTGTACGTACTTTTTATCACTCCTCTTTTATGAGACGGAAGCCGACGTCGGGATACCCCGTCTGGCCATCAATTTCACGGAAATTAGAAATACGCAATTCTGTCGGACCATCCATCCAGGATCCGCCTTTGACGATACGAAGAGTTGATGCGGCATCCTTGCTATGGGTGGAAGATGTCCATTCCCATACATTGCCCGCCATGTCGACGAGACCCGATGCATTTTTACCGTTTTCAAACGCTCCAACCGGCGAAGTAACGCTAAAAAGACTGTTACCTTTGTAATTCGCCCTTTGGGCGTCGGATGGACTATCGTCACCCCATGGATAAATCGTTTCCTTACCGGCACGGGCAGCCTTTTCCCACTCTTCTTCGGTCGGGAGGCGGTACTTACAGCCGGTCTGGGCAGAAAGCCAGTCCGCATAAGCTTCAGCGTCTTTCGCGCTTACGCCGACTACAGGCTGGTCACCCTGATTATAATCGGAATTATCAAAATACTCCGGCATATTTTCCGCACGGGTAGCATGAAGGAAAGCTGCATAACGGGCATTTGTGACAGGTCCAACGTCGACGGCATACGAACCTGTGGTAACAATGCGGGCAGCTTCTTTCTTACCGGCACGGGTATCCTGCGCTACAGCGCCGGCGTTAAACTCTCCGGCAGGTACAGTAACGGAAGGAAAAGCAGTCTTAATATCGTCAAAATGGACATAGCGGGCATCAACCGCAGTTGCGGCATCCAGCTTTTTCAGTGCAGCAGACGATGGAACCGACGCAGCGCAGGCTGTCGTAACGGTGAGCGTTACCGGACGATTACGATAATCGGCAGAAACGGGATAATCGACAGCAGCGATACCGAAGGCGTCAGTTTTGACCATTGTGCGGACCTCAGGAACGTCTGCCACAGCAGCCTCAGTCGGCAGCGATGGCGTATCCCAGATAACATTCAGAGAAAGAGCCGCAACGGCATTGCCGGAAGAATCAGAGGCCTTAACCGAAAACTTTGAAGCCGGATCGATAAAGCCATCTCTGACCGCAATAGTAAGAACAAGAGACCTGGCGGCGTCGGCACAGATCGACTCAACCTTGCGCGAGAGCAGTTCTGTGCCGGAAGGCTGAGCGGACAGAAGTTCGGTTTCTCCCTCATCGGCCAGTCTCGCAAGAATGGCGACAGCTCCGGTTATTCTGCCGGATACATCATGTTTGCCCGGGAGGCCGTTAACACGGGCAGCCAGGTCAGCGCGCAGGATGTCTGCGTAAGCCTTCTCCTTCTTTTCCCAGTCAGCAATTTTAATGCGGTACGTTACCGCAGGAGAAAAACCTTTTTTCTCCTCGGCATAAGGTTTCAGGTCAGCCAGCCGGGCCTTTACTGATTCGTCACTTACATTGACACGGGAAGCTTTCGCATCAACGGCTCTCAAGGTTGCAGTCAAAGCACTCGACACAAGGTCCCGTTTTGCTTCAAGCGAGGCCTCCTCAGCTGTCGATCCCTTGCCGAAACCATAATAAAAACCTTCTTCCTGCTTGACCAGCTCCGGACTGGTTTTAGCGAAAACAATTCCGCCGGCCAGAGCAATACAAACAGAAATCGCGAAACGGCTTAGTCTCATTGATTTACTCATACATACATCTCCTGAAAAAGCTAATACAACAAACCTCTACAAACCTGTTTATGACTGTATAAAAAACAACAGATTCCAGTAAATCTGTCAGAAAAAATCTGCGCATGGAACCGGACTTTTATCTGCCGGCAGATAGACAATATATAATATTAAGGTTATCTTAGTGTCATCTCTGCTTATGTGCATTTACAATAAACAGCTAAATGATTTTATGTCAATTAAGAAAAAAGGAGATATAAGAGATACAGGAGATATAAGCAACAGAAATATGAAAAAAAATTATTTTACCATCCGGAAGATATTTCAGAAAGCATCTCAAAGTCACAATATGTATAATTCCCCCTCCCAGTCAGCAGTACAGGAACTTCCTTAACGATATCACAGCTGGAATTTAATAGCCTTGATACGATACGGGAACCGGGGTATCAGCCTTTCCGTACAGAAAATTCCCTCTATCCTTTTGTTCTTTTCTCAGATTGCTATTTTGTTGACTTCCTGCCGGTACGGCTGTTATAATTTATTAATTAATTTTATAAATAAATAAGGACCGGATATATCATGAAAATAGAACTGGGAAATAATCTTCCGCGAATAAAAGTTACCAATCAGGCATCGATTAAAAGAATTGTCTATCTCTATGGTCCGATTACCCGTCTGGAAATTGCGAAAGCACTTGATCTTACGCTTCCAACCATTACCACTAATATCAGCAACATGATTGCACATGGTATTATTGAAGAAATTCCTAATACAGATTCGGCAGAAACTACGGTTAAAGTTCTGGGACGAAAATCAAATACCGTTACCATTGTTGCCGATTCACGCTATTTTATAGGAGTCGAACTGCGCAAGCACAACAGATATGTCTGCGTTACAAATTATAAAGGGATAATTATCGCCTCTGAAAATGATAAAACCTACTTAGAAGAATATAACGAAATCATTTCATCAGCCGGAAAAATCATAAAATCTCTTCTTTCTTCAAAAAAACTTCATAACAGAAAAATTTGCGGTATTGGCATCTGTTCGCCCGGTATTATTGATAATCAGAACGGAATACTGAGAGCTCAATTACAATATCACTGGTATGATAAGAATATCTGCGATGACATACGTAAAATCACAAAATTTGACGGACCTGTCGTACTCGAAAATGATGCATGTGCCCGCGCTATTGAAGTCAATCTCTTCAATCAGTCTCTTTTGAAGGGCTGCCACACATTCTCTTATCTCTATGTTGCAGATGGCATTTCATGTCCTCTCCTGATAAACAACTCTAACTTTGTCAGTACAGCCGTAGGTCCGGGAGAACTCGGATATATGATTATGGATCCGAACAAACCGGATAATGAATTAGGAAGTACAGGCCGGCTCAGTTGTTTTGCAGGCGAACGTTCCATTACTGAGATCTGTACTACTGCTGCACGGGAAGGCAGAATTCCGGAACTGAAAAAAATTCTGGATAATGGTGAAAAACTCCACTTTCAGGATATTCTTGATGCACAGAAAAACGGCGATCAGACAGTTGATGAAATCCTGCGGCAGGCGGCTGTATATCTCGGTACCGCTATTGCAAATGTTGATAATATGGTACGTCCAGACGGCTTCCTGGTTGAAGCACGTCTCTTTGAGAACGAACAGAACAGACCGGTATTTCTAGACAGTGTGAACAAAAATACATTCCGGCCAAAATCGAATACAATGCGTTTTACTTTTATCACACCGGACCCTTACAATGGAGCCCGCGGAGCTGCTGCGGTTGCCGTCCAGAATAATCTTGGTATTTATGTAGGATAATAATTTGCATAAAAACAGTTTTCTTGTAAATCCTCTGAGGTTCATAATCAGTATCGTCACGGTAATAATCTCACTGATCCTTGCAGGCACTCTTTTTTATATTTCAAGACCTGGCTCAGCACTGCTTTTTTTTCTGATTGCAGTCATTTTTTTTATTGAATCCTTTTTTTCCGGTGCAATCGTATCAGTCAGTAACGAAGGAATAAAACAGACTGTTTTGGGGAAATGTATAAAAGAGTTCAGATGGGCAGAAATACGGGAAATCGGAGTAATCGGATCAAATCCTTTCAATAAAAAGGAAAAAGGAGACCCCGGAACTTTGTACATTTATATTTCAAAACAGACAATGAATCCGCAGGACCGTTTCGGCATGATACTTAAATGGCCGAATGATAAAATTTATCTGCAGTACACAAAACAGAGGATCTATTCCATTCAGATGCAATGGAACAATAAAATTGACACTTATAATACAGGAAATCTCATTTTTTAATCAGATCCGGCTATCTCTGATATATATAAATGAGGCGTTTTCAAAAGTCAGACGAGTTTTGAAAACGCAACCTTAGATGTAATGATAGAATTTTTCAAATAGTTGTAATATAAGAGTTTGAAAAATTCTATAAAGCTACTTCCAAAAGTTAACAGACTTTTGAAAGTGGCTCAAATATCCGTATAAATACAGATATTTATATTCTCTTCTATTATATACAGTCAGATTTAGAGTTCATCTATCCGGCAGCATGATACAAAGTGGCCCGGAGCAACTTCTTTCTGCAGCTGCGGCTGGCTGCATGCCTCAGCTGCGAAAGGGCATCTTGCTGCGAAACGGCATCCCGGTTTCGGGTTAATCGGAGAAGTAATCTCACCTTTTAATATTTCCCGCTTTACCGGATGGTGTATATCTATAGAAGGTATAGCAGACAGCAATGCCTTTGTATAAGGGTGTAAGGGCGACTTAAAAAGTTCTTTTGCAGAACATTTTTCAACCATCCGGCCAAGATACATAACACAAATATCATCAGAGATATGGCGCACGACAGACAGATTATGAGTAACGAACATATAAGTAAGGCCGCGGTCAATCTGGAGTTCTTTCAGAAGATTCAATACCTGGGCCTGGATCGAAACATCAAGGGCAGACACAGGTTCATCACAGACAATAAACTTCGGACTGAGTGCCAGGGCACGTGCAATTCCGACACGCTGACGCCGGCCGCCATCAAGTTCATGCGGATAAGATTCACGAAGACGTTCATCTATACCTACAAGGTTCATCAGATCAGAGGTCAAACTTTCAATCTGAGTCTTATCATACTTTCCGGACACCTGCAGAGGTTCCCGGATAGTCGCTTCTATCGTTTTTCTCGGATCAATGGAAGAGTAAGGATCCTGGAAAATAATCTGCATCTGTTCGCGGGCTTCTTTCAATTCCTTACGGTTTAAGTTCGTAATATCTTTCCCGTCAAGAAAGATCTGTCCGTCGGTACTTTCATGCAGGTGAATAATTGTCCGGCCCAGGGTAGACTTTCCACAGCCTGACTCGCCGACGACACCGAGCGTCTTACCTTTCTCGATGCCGAATGTCACATCATCGACAGCATGAAGCATGCCATGAGGAGTAGGAAAATATTTCTTCAGATGACTGACTTCTATAATATTTCCCATGTTATTTCTCCTTTCTGATTGATTCAAAATTACAGCATCTGCAGATATGGCCGTCAGGTGTTTTGTACATTACTACTGGTGAATTACGGCAGACATCCGTGGCATACTTGCACCGCGGACAGAAAGCACAACCTTTCGGAAGATTCGTCGGATCAGGAGGAAGGCCGTCGATAGGATGAAGCCAAAGCCCATCATCATTCATTGCCGGAATAGCACCAAAAAGACCGATTGTATACGGATGAGATGGATGATCAAAAATCTGCTCTTTCGTTCCATACTCAACAATGTTCCCGGCATATATAACTGCCACCGTATCACAAACGGTTGCGACAACTCCCATATCATGAGTAATAAGAAGCATGGCTGTATTGTATTTTTTCTGTAAATCGCCGATCAGATCCAGTACCTGAGCCTGAATCGTCACATCAAGCGCAGTGGTAGGCTCATCAGCCAAAAGCAGGTCAGGATTGCATGCAAGTGCAATAGCAATTATCACACGCTGCTTCATACCACCTGAAAACTGATGAGGATACTCATAGTAGCGGTCAGCAGGAATACCAACTATTTCCAGCATTTCTTTTGCCCGCTGATCCGGATTAACATGGCCCGGATTATGGAGTGCAACGACTTCTGCAATCTGCTCCCCGACCCGTTGTACAGGATTTAACGCAGTCATCGGATCCTGGAAAATCATTGATATTTTACTGCCTCTGATTTTCCGCATATCAGTTTCAGAAAGTTCCAGTACATTCTTATCATCAAGAAAAATTTCACCGCTTACGATTCTGCTGCCAACGTCCGGAAGAATACGAAGAATTGACTTCGCTATCGTAGTTTTACCGGCGCCAGTTTCCCCCACAAGACCAAGGGTTTTCCCTTTTTCAAGAAAAAGGGACGCACCATTAACAGCCTGTACAACCTGTCCATTCGACATATATTCTACTACGAGATCTTTTATATCCAAAAAGTGTTTATTTTCTACAGCCATATGTTTCTCTCTTAACTTTTCAACTTCGGATCCATCGCATCCCGGAGACCATCGCCCAGAAGATTCAATGCCAATACGGTAACAACAATAGCGAGCCCGGGATAAATAACGAGGTGCGGAGCCTGACGGATAAACTGGCGGGATGCAGAAAGCATAGCTCCCCATTCAGGTATCGGAGGCTGTACACCTAAGCCAATAAAACTTAAACCTGCGGCCATTGTTATGGTCTGTGCCACACCCATTGTAGCCTGAACAATCAAGGGAGAAATACAGTTCGGCATCAGATGGATAAAAATTATTCTGAATCTGCTGCAGTTTATAGACTGTGCAGCCTCAATATATTCATTGTTACGTTCCTTCATCATCTGGGCTCGCAGCATACGGGCCATACCGGAAATATTACTGACGGAAAGAGCAATAATAGTATTTACAAAACCAGGTCCAAGAACCGCAGATATAACAATCATAAGAAGCATTCCGGGAATAGCCTGTATAACGTCGAGAATACGCATCAGCAGATTATCTATCTGCCCACCGAAATATCCGGCGAGAGCACCAATAACAACACCGAATGCTACAGAGATAGATACGGCAAATATACCTATTGAAATTGAAAAACGGCTTCCATATAGTACACGGGAAAAAATATCCCTGCCCATGTCATC
>DCFS01000256.1:24346-24898 GCA_002319875.1 Treponema sp. UBA1798
GCAGCATAATTATAGGGAATTATATATACTGCAAAAACTGCAATAAATATTTCCATACACAGAATAACCAGACCTGCAACAGCAACCTTGTTCTTCGCAAGCTGGCTTGTTACACGAATCAGTTCACTCTGTTTTCTTTGTTTCTTTTCCGATTTTTTTATATTGCTATTACGCATGAATTTTAGCCTTATGTTTCTTTGAAGACATATACTGGGCTTTGATCCGGGGATCGACAGCTGCATACAGCAAGTCAATCAGAAGCATAACAATGCTGAATGCTATTGCAAGAACAATCGAACCGCCCTGTACAATAGGATAATCACGATTACTGACGGCACCAATAATATATGTCCCCATACCTGGTATACCGAAGATAGTTTCAATTATCATAGCACCGCCAAGAAGACGGCCAAATGATGTCCCCATCATCGTGATAATCGGAATAAGTGCATTTTTCAAAGCATGTTTAAAAATTACCGAACGTTCAGGAACACCTTTTGATCGGGCTGTGGTAATATAATCTGCACGGATAACATCAAGCATGGAAGAACG
>DCFS01000256.1:25222-29672 GCA_002319875.1 Treponema sp. UBA1798
AATATAATACTGCAGACCCGTTAACCCGGCACCAATGCCCATGGCAGGAAGCCATCCTAATTGAACGGAGAAAAGCAGAATAAGCATTAATGCAAGCCAGAAATTCGGAATTGCAACACCGATAAGTGCAAGAATCATAGATACATGATCCTGCCATTTGTTCTGATGAGTTGCTGCAGTAATTCCCAGTGGGATTCCCAGACCAAATGCTATAACCAGAGTAACTGCGGCAAGAACAAGAGTTCTCGGCATACGCTCAGCGACAGATGAACCTATACTGATATTTGTAATCCAGGAAGATCCCAAATTAAAATGCAGAAACACGTTACTCATATATTGAGCCAGTCTGATAAGGTACGGCTGGTTAAGACCGAGTTCAATGCGTTTCGCTGCAAGATCAGCTTCCGTTGCAGAAGTTCCCATAATAATTTCTGCAGGATCCCCCGGACAAAAAATCATCATGGTGAATACCAGAATAGTAACACCAAGAATAATTGGTATCATCCAAAGTAAGCGTTTTGCAATGTATTTCACCATATAGAACCTCTTTATTGTATACCAACTGCAGGACCGTACCGAACGTTTCATCTGCGGGACGCATCCTGTAGTACTGGTACACCTCAGCTATTTTTTAAACTGGCAGGAAGGGAACATCGCATACCCGCTGATGCCGCCTTTTACTACCTTTTTCATATTGAGTTTATCACTCCAGATAGTAAATACCTGTGGATTTACAAGACCATATGCAATAGCATTGTCTTTTATGTAATTATGAACAGAGTCTATATTCTCACTTGTCCAACCTGCTTTAGTCCATGTTTTATACAGCAGCTGTGCAAGAACTTCATCCTTACGCCCTGTTGCATCACCTGTTGCATAAGCAACCGGATCGAAACGTATTGACCATTGATCGGCAAGACTTGTTCCGCCAACAGTATTGATGATGAGATCATATTTAGTACCGTCAAGACGGATTGCAGTGTACAATGCCATATCCATACTCTTGAGCTCAACATTCAAACCAAGAGCGGTGAGATAATTCTGCAGCAGCTGTGCAAGGCGCGATGCAAATGCACTTGATGTACTCAGAATTGTAATTTTCTGACCATTGTATCCTGATTTTTTCAGAAGTTCCTTTGCTTTATCAAGATTATAACTGTAGTAATCCTGTGCCTTCCAGTTTTCATTAAAGCCGATAAGTCGCGGTGAACCGACATCCCACATCTGGGTTCCATAACCTGAGCACATAGCGGTTACAAGGCCGTTTGCATCGATACCATAGCAGACGGCCTGACGGAGATCTATATTCTTTGCAACAATACTTGAATCAGCACCGGAAAAAAACAGCTGCCAGCCCTGTGGACCATCAGAAAGATCAACTATAAAGCCTTTCTTGTTAATAAACTGAGAACCGGTCGTAGAAGCAACATCCAGGGCAACATCAACCTTGCCCGTTTCAAGTGCAACAATCATCTGGAATTCTTCAGGGATAATCTGGTAGGTAACGGTCTTTGCAAGGGGACGGACACATTCAGGAAGTTTCGAAATATCCTGCCAGTAGTCAGATCTTCTTTCAAATTTCAGACTCGACCCCGCAACAAATTCCGCACAGACATAAGGAGAAGAAGAAACAACTTTCGTACCGAATCCATCAGGACTTGCCTTGAACGCTTTTTCAGAAATTACATAGGTGTCAGAAAGCAGTGTCTCAAAAGTTCCAACGATGTTCGATTTGAATTTAATAGAGAATGTATAATCACCTGTCTGTTTGACGCTGTCAACTTTAGAATAGACAGGTTTCAAAGCCTTCTTTTTTGATTCCTGAATAAACCAGACCAGGTCAGATGCTGTAATTTTATTGCCCGCATTATCTGTAACGTTGTTCCAGATCTCAATCTGATAGGTAAAACCATCATCGCCGGTTGTCCATGATTTTGCAACATACGGTTCAAAGTTTTTGTCAGAATCCATAACACCCAGTGTTTCATACAGCTGAACGAAAAACGGAGCATTCCGTGCCGTGTTGCTGCGGAAGGGGGTTAAAGAATCAATTGTTGTACCATACCCAATGTTGATGGACTGGTCAGTCAATTCTGCTGATGCAGAAACGTCTGATGTCGATACCGCAAGATTTGCAGCAGCAGCAGTTCCTGCATTTGTTTTTGCCACGGCAGTCTGTCCGGCGGATTTTGATCCGCCGGAACAGCTGGCAAGTATAAGACTCAATGAGACTATTGCAATCATGAGTACTGATAATTTCCGGACAATCCTTTTACTTCCTTTCATATAAAGGCCTCCTTTTATTCCTGATTCCCCTTCAACCGGGGAAAAACAAACCATCGCATATTATTTAATTAATTTAATTATTTATTATATTCACAGCATATCACAATTAAACCAATTGTCAATAAAATTCCGAACAGATTACGTATACGTAACAGGAAAGTGCAGACTAATAACTCTCCTTCAGTTCCTCCGGATGACGTTTCTTTAATTCTGCTGCAAGGCCCGATCTTCCTGTTTCCTCAAGACGGGTACAGTAATTTTTTAAATATCCGCGGCAATGAAAAGGACCGCCTTCTGCAATGACAGACCAAAGCGGGTCTTCGTGCGAACTATCTATATTGTTCAGTAAATTATCAGAGACCCAGTGTTCCAGGTACCATGCAGCATGCCAGCAGATTTCCGGATTTTCTTCTGCTACGTTCTTTTTTTCGTGAGGATCTTCTTTTACATTGAACAGCTCTTCGTCTTCTGTTAAATGATATCCGTCATGGTAAGTTCTGATATATATCCAGTCTCCAAAACGGACACTCCGCTGGCAGACATGTGCGCACTGGCTGACTACCAGGAAATCGCGACCACCGTCTTTTGCTGTCCGTATACAGTCAGCAAAACTTTCTCCATCATACCTGACAGGATTGGGCTTACCAACGACGCGGTTGCACCGGAACGGAGGAATGTTTCCAATCATATCCATCAGCGTTGGAAGCAGGTCAACATTATAATGAAAGCCGCCGGATACTTTGTTTTTCGGACAGCCGGGCCATTTTATTATCAGGGGAATATGGGTCGTTGCATAGTCAGCTTCACCATGTTCGCAGTAACTTCCCATTTCACCCAGACATTCGCCGTGATCGCCGCTGATGATAATAACAACGTCGTCATATATTCCCTGGTCTTTCAGTTTATTGAACATCAGACCCAGATTCATATCGGCGTACCAGACCCCCGTATCATATTCGTCTATCATGGCCTTAAAGTCTGCAGTATTCCTGATTTCAGTGATCTGACGGGGATGAGCCGCATCTTTTGCCGGTGCATACCCGTTTACTTCACAGGCACTGTGTGCACCAGGTTTTTTCGTACGATGATCATTAAGGATTTCCTCTGTCATCCATGGGTCAGAAAGCGGAACATTGGCAAAAGGTCTGCCGTATTTCTCAGGAGTTCTGTACGGAATATGAGGATCCCAGACATGGACATGCAGAAACCAGTCCTTTGTTTCTTTTTTACGGTCAAGCCAGTCAAGTGCAACTGCAATAACTTCATCACCAGATTCAAGTCCGCGTTTGCCGATATTATAGGTTTCATCAAAACCGCCATTAAACCACCATGCAGCATGGCGGTCGGCAAAACTGCTGATCGATGCGGTCTTCATCCCGGCACGGCGCATTACAGCAGGAAGATTGTAACGGCCGTTAAAGTCAGCCATACCGCGATCCCTTCCCTCCCACCGCATTTCGGCATTAACGCCGCCATGACCTACACAGCCGGTATGAATACCAAAACGTCCGGTCATAAGAGCCGCCCGGCTTGGCAGACAGGGCGCATCAGAGCAATAAAAATCAGTAAAACGAACAGATTCAGCAGCAACAGAATCGATATTAGGACTCGTACTGCGTTTATATCCATAGCATCCTAAATGATCAGGACGTATCGTATCAATATCAACATATAAAATACGCACTCATATCCTCCTTTTAAGAACACTCAGACGGCATCTATAGTTTATTAAATTAATTAATTAATTTAATATAGTATCATAGCTTTTATCATCTGGCAAGCTCCTCTCAAGCTGATAAATAATATCGTCAACCGTCATATTCTCAAAAGATGATATGACCAGATCAGCCTTTGTAAGGATATCTGCAGAACCGATGCCAACCGCTTTCATACCACCATTATGTGCTGCCTGAACACCTGCAACTGCATCTTCAAACACAATACACTGTTCACAGGAAAGCCTGAGCTCATCTGCACCCCTGCTGAATACTTCCGGATCGGGCTTCGCCCTGGAAACTTTAGTCCCGTCTATAATAACATCAAACAGACCGTTAATACCCAGGCGGTTTAGAATCAGCATGGAGTTCCTGCTTGCAGATCCCAAGCCGGTTTTATACCCTTTCGCGCGGGCATCAGTCAGAAAATATTCAACGCCGGGTAATAT
>DCFS01000142.1 GCA_002319875.1 Treponema sp. UBA1798
CGCCGTACGATATTGCGCTGTGCAATTTTATACAACGGGGCCAGATCAGGAGTATCTTTCAGTTCATCGGCTTTTTCATAGGTCAGTCTTCTGACATCAACAAGTGTTTTGAAAATTGCACAATCCTGAACAGCACCATTGTCATCAAATTGTATACGGAATGATAACGCCCTGCTTATTTCATTTAATCCAAGCGCATAGTCTGCCAGCGCATCTTCTGCAAGCATCCTGCTTGCTCCCTCAGGGATATACAAGGTAGCACCGCGCGCACGTGCTGTTCTGTCGATAGAACTGTCCGGCATAACGGTAGAAGCAGGATCTGCTATATGTACCCATAAATAAGTTCCGTCCCATGCAATCGCATCATCAGGGTCAGTAGACCAGGCATTATCGATGGCATATGAAACACCATCCACTTTCAGCCGCTTTTCTTCAGGAGGGGCTGCAAGGCCTTCTGAAGCAGATTGCATCGAAAGCCCCCACCGCACCGGATACGGATTACGCATAACAGTCCAGATACCGGTATCCAGCAGAAGTTTATGAGCCCGTTCCGGGGTTTCCGTTATACCGGCATCATGAAGTGTTTTCGATTTATCAGTTTTTCCAAGAGCAAGGGCTTCAACATCCACCATATATTTTGCGTCGTCCGGCAGATTCAGCTTATGCTGACGCAGGCGTTTTAAGAACGAAGCACGTATCTCTCCGGCGTGTTCCTTTTCATCGGCTTTCTGTTTCAGTTCTGCAATTTCAGCATCGGCGCGTGCTATAAAAACAATTTTACCATTTTTGAATGCATTTTCATCAATGAAAAACTCAGGCGAACCCGCCAGCGCAGTATATATGGCCCAACATTCATCCGCCTTAAGCGGTGACGATATCAGTTCTGCCAGTTCGCCAAATGCCAAAGGAACAGAGGCCGTTTCAGTATCAGACTGGAGCAGTTCATGAGCTTCACGGATCCTGATATCCATTCCCTGAACCGGAAATGCAAGCACCTGCTCAAGAGATGTCACAGGACCTGTATGCAGCAGAAGTATATCTTTTTCCCGAACCTTCAGAGAAGTATACTCAGCAGGTTTACCCGTTGGCGAAGCCGGAATAGAACAGAAGGTGACCACATATTTATCACCTTCCATATCAGAAACAACAGCCGGCTGTTTTTTATAAAGAACAAGCGCATTTTTCAAAATCATGGAGAATATAATAAAATATTATCAAAACTATTACAACAAAAAAGCACTGTCTGCCGTTTTTTTCACAGACAGACAGTGCTTTTTCAAGCGACCGTTAAAGACACACTGATTAAATCCTGATGACGTAATCAATGTTTCATTAAAATCTCCGGATTACCACTTCTTTTCAATAGTATCACAGATATTAAGTTCACCTTCTTCCATACTGAAGAATTTTGCTTTTTTCATATCCGGAACAATATTAACCATATCTCCCAGATGATATACAGCAGGTGCTGTGCGTACAACAACATTATGTCCTTTTTCTGAAGTCAGGAACAGATGAGTCTCGGCTCCAAGCGGTTCCATGTTCATAATCTTCATTCCCATATTGTTCTCAGCTGCAGGGTTTGTAACATATTTCAGATCTTCCGGACGTATACCGAAAGACACCTGCTTGCCGATATAATCTTTCAGGAGTTTCTGTTGTTCTTCCGTCGGAATAACAGAGAACGAACCTTCATCCCCTATCAGTTTGCCATTCTTTTCGATGATTGTTACCGTCATAAAGTTCATCGGCGGCGTCCCGATAAATCCTGCAACAAATTTATTGATCGGGTTATTGTAAAGATAAAGCGGCGCGCCTATCTGCTGGATATGACCGTCTTTCATAACAACAATTTTTGTACCCAGTGTCATTGCCTCAATCTGGTCATGGGTAACATAAATCATAGTTGCCTGCAGACGGTTATGAAGGGCAGAAATTTCTGCACGCATCGTAACACGCAGCTTTGCATCAAGATTTGAAAGCGGCTCATCAAAAAGGAATACTTTCGGGTTACGTACAATAGCACGTCCGACAGCAACACGCTGACGCTGTCCGCCTGACAGAGCTTTCGGCTTTCGGTTCAGATACTGCTCAAGGTCAAGCTGTTTTGCAGCCTCATGAACACGGCGGTCTATTTCATCTTTCGGCATTTTTCTGATTTTAAGACCGAAAGCCATGTTATCGTATACCGTCATATGCGGATACAAAGCATAGTTCTGGAATACCATAGCGATATCACGATCTTTCGGCGGAACATCATTCATTTTGACTCCATCGATCAAAAGATCTCCATCCGTAATATCTTCAAGACCGGCGATCATACGCAGTGTTGTGGATTTTCCGCAACCGGAGGGACCTACGAATACACAGAATTCGCGGTCTTCAATAGTAATGTTTGTATGCTCGACAGCATATGACGTACCGTCGGAAAATTTCTTCCCGACATCAATCAGTTCTACCTTTGCCATAGTGGCCTCCCTAAGGGGTTATATTATTGGATCTATTATATGCCTGGAAATCCGTTACGTCAAATAGTAAACGTTAAAAAAAATAAAAAATCAGGAAAACCGTATGCAAAAAGACAGGCAGGTTTTGCAAATGGCTTATATTGTTATACATGTACCAAACCATTTACCAGAGGAGTAAGCAGTACAAATACTACAGAAAGCAGTACAGCAGGAAGATAGTTTGCTGTTTTTATCTGTTTCAATCCGAGCAGATTAATCCCGATCATCATGATAAGGACACCGCCTGAAGCAGTCAGCTCTGAAGTCAGCACCTCAGTTACGAAAGGTTTTATCAGTACGGAAAGCAGGGTGAGTATTCCCTGATACACAAAAACAGACAACGAAGAAAACAGCGTGCCAGGTCCCATCGCAGCAGCAAAAGTTATTGCCATAAATCCGTCAAGAATCGATTTTGTAAATATTATTGTATAGTCTTTTTCGATACCGGCTTTAAACGAACCGAGGACAGCCATCGCACCTACACAAAAAAGAACGGAAGCATTCAAAAATGCATACGCAAAATTCTGTTCCGGTACAGTATGTTCTTTCCCGCAATTCCTGCCGGCATTTGCCCGGTGCAGTAATTTTTCAAGCATGCATCCAAGCAACAGTATCTTTCCATCCCAGTCCCACCAGGTACCAAGCAATCCGCCGATAATCAGTGATAAAGCAAGTATCACAATACTCTGATATTTTAATGCCATCTGAATACCTATGACCAGCGTTACAAATCCGGCCGCCG
Source organism: Treponema sp. UBA1798 (assembly GCA_002319875.1). GTDB lineage: Bacteria > Spirochaetota > Spirochaetia > Treponematales > Treponemataceae > Treponema_D. The sequence continues at coordinate 3,250 of DCFS01000142.1, forward strand.
TCTGGATTATCGATGACAGTTCTTTCGTAATCCGTTTCGCGAAAAGTAACCCGATAAGAGAGCCTGCAATAACAGCTCCGCAATTCACAAATACAGCAATCATCGGTGACACCTCCTCCAGATATAAAATATGGCTATTCCGGCCAGTGGAAAAAGCGCGAAAGAAAAAAACAATAACGGATATCCGGAATTATCGATAATAAAGCCGCCTGCAGCACTGCCTATTATACTTGCAACCCCATTCGACAGAACTGAATACAGCGTCAGGCCTGTAATACGTTTGTCAGGGGGACAATGCTCACTTACGAACGCTATGGCAGCAGGATGAAATATACCGTACGTAACGGAGTTCAGTAACTGTCCGGCAAGCGCACCGGCAAAGGACGGAAACAGAATATAAACAATAAGACGCAGTGAAATACATGCCGTACACGGTATCAGAAGCCTGGCGCTGCCGTAACGACGGATAAGACGACCGGAAAAAAACATAAACGGTACTTCCGATGCAGCAGATAATGCCCATAAAACAGGAGCTGCATTTATATGCAGGCTGTCCGTCACATACAGCGAAAAAAATTTACTGATCGGAGACGTTCCCAGAAAGGCCGCAAAAGTGATCATAATGCCGAGCCAGAATTCAGCAGGAAAACCGGACAGTTCAGACCTGAACGAAGAACGTTCGCGTTTTTTCCCCGGTTCTTCCCGGGGGACACCGGTCTTTCCTGTCATAAGTCCGGGGACTGCAAAACAGGACAGACAGGTACAAAACGCAGGAACAGACATCCACAAAATCATCTGCACCCTGGTTTCTTTACGTACATCTCCGAATATCTGGAGGATAATGGCCATGATGACGAAACTGAAAGAACCTATCGCACGTACCTTGCCGTAATCTGAACTTTTGTCAGCAAGCACATTATTCACAATTGCATCGGAAAGGGGAACAAGACCACGATACCCGACAGCATATAAGCCGAGCGCAACCGCGGCAATCGTAAAATGATGAATGCCGATAATGGGTAATGGAAGGATCAGCGTTAAAAGACTATATAAAAGCAGCGGCAGACCATAATTCTTCTGGCGTTCAACGACAGGAGTTAAAAGAAACGTACAGAATGTACCAAAACACTCAAAAACAGCGAGAAGGATCCCGACTTCAGTTACCGTGTAACCTGCTGCCGTAAGAAACAGAGGAAGCTGGGCGTTGATAACGGCATAAACGGTAAAAATGAAAAATATGGGAAGGGCCATCTGCATAGAAACGATCCATCGCATGGCTGACATGCGTTCTGAGTAAAAAAAAAGATTGCCGCTCTGCAGCAATCTTTTTTTGCGGAGAACCTGACTTGAACAGGCACACCTTTCGGCATCAGCACCTCAAGCTGACGTGTCTACCAATTCCACCATCCCCGCATGTGAATAGAATAGTAACAAAAACCGCATTTTCTGTCAATACAGTTTTATAAATTACAATGCATTGCCAAGTCCACCCGGCTTTACCTGAAAATGGCTGAATTCCATACTGAACGACGCTCTCCCCTGAGTCACGGAACGGAGGTTCGTGGAAAAGCCAAACATTT
>DCFS01000317.1 GCA_002319875.1 Treponema sp. UBA1798
CCTTTGTGACATTGATCTTCAAGATCGTGAATATGCCTGGGAGCTGCATGTGTAAGGAAAATATCGAGGTAACGTCCATATTTCAGTTTATTAATAAAGAGTTGCGGCCACATGCGTACCAGTCTGAAAAACATTTCTCTGTCACTGTATTGGTTTATCCCGTTATTATACCGGAGAGAACCTGATGCCCCGGCAATAAGAAGTGGAGTTGTTTTATGTGTCAACGGATCCGTGAAGGTCAGTTTTTTTGCACGTAATACCTTAAAACCGACATAATCTGCACCATGACCGGGGGGCAGCACTGCTGCTGAAACAAAAGGTTCTTTTCCGGCAGAAAATGTAGAAGATGTCGACAGGGCGGGACTTCTATGGTAGTAACTGAATTCCTTTAAATTGTGATTACCAAAAATAAAAAATGTCGGTTTATTTAAGGTCGACACAATAAAATCAATATAATCCATAGGCAGGTCTCCGGCACAGAGAACTCCGTCGATATCTTTAAAGCGCTCTTTTACCGCGGAACTGTAAACTACAGGATCTATTTGATCTGCTACACACAGGAGCTTCAATTTATGCACCGGCCTTTGTGAGTATGGTTTCGAGCTTCTCTCTGTTTATGAGCTCAACAGGTCTGTTTTCTGCAAAATTAACAGCGGCACGCGTGAAACCGGAACTTGAAAGCAGAATACCCTTTGTGCAATTAAGTTCCTTCAATTTATCAAGCATCTGGCGGACAATAGCATCTTCCTGCGGATCCGTATCGCGTATAAACCAGAGGAGAATCAACTGCTTCCTTACATTACGCCAGTTATCAGAACCTTTTTCGGTTGCAATAATCTGGCAGCTGTCATTTTTCAGATCTGTCTGCTGTGCTGTCATATTAAATCCGGAAAGAGTTGTTTTTTCGCATAGTTTTCGGAAATCATCACCTGCGCAGGTAAGATATTCTTTCATATTATCATTTGACTGAAGATCCTGATATTCGGTAAGTTTCGCAGCGACATCCCGGAAGTCATGATTTTGTGTATAGATTATTTTCCATTGTTCGATAGCCTTTTCAATTTTGCGCTGTTTTTCATAGCATGCAGCCAGAAAATACCGGGCAAACACAGTTTCCCTGTTGGCAGAATCTTTCTCCGCATGGATAGCCCGGTCAAGGTCTCCGATTGCATTGTCGTAACTTTCTCCCAGCATAAAACAAGTTCCCCGTTCAAGCAGGGCACGCTGGCGGTATTCCGGATCACGGAAAGATTTTTCAAATGCCTGTACTGCAGCCGAGTAATCTTTATTTCCTTTAAGGATTTTACCCAGATAATAATAATTCGAATAAGTTTCCGGGCTGAGTGTAATGGCAAGATCAATTTCCTTCTTTGCATCTGCAAACTGTTTGGCATGATAAAGGATGAGTCCCATTGCTGCATGCGCTTTCGAATGTCTGGAGTTCAGCTGAATGGCTTTCTGGTAAAATCCGAGCGCTACATCTGCATGTTCCTGCTGGTCATAAATACGCCCTGCATTATAGAAATTTTCGGCATTCCGTGGATCCTGCTTTGTCAGAAGAAGATATTGTTTGAGCGCTTCATCAGGCTGTTTGAATTTCATATAGAGATTGGCCAGTTCCTGCCGGAATGTAATTTCCGGCAAATCAATGCCGAATATTGCAGTTCGGTCGACGATTTGATATTCCATAAGAGCCAGTTCGCTTTTACTATCTGCAAGGTAAGCACGTCCGAGATAATAGTGTGCCATAAAATCATGCGGATCTCTTACAAGAATTGATTTTGCAAGTTTTACTGCCTGGACATATTTTCCCTGTTTTATCAGTTTCTGGATTCCTTCTATTCTCTTGGGGGCTGTAATGGATTTTATTATGAGATAGGCAAGCAGCCCGATGCCTGTAGTTAATACTCCGATAATAATTATCTGAACAGAAGCCATAGATCCTCCGATAAAAGAGTAGTCCATTTGTGCAACTATGTCAAATACCGGACTGAGGAGGACGAAAAGTGTTTCATTTCTGGCGTTTTTATGCAGTTGTCTGTCTGGCTCTTTTGGGAACAGGATCTTTTATCTGTGCCCAGAGTGAAGGGCAGAAGCTCTTCGCCGCAAATCGTCCGGATGCTGCTATTCCTGTTTTAGAAAAAGAGATACAGAATCCCGATGCCAGCCCCTCACTATACATCTATCTTGGAATCGCATATTATCAGACCGGAAATTATGAACGTTCCCTTTCGGTTTTTGAAATGGGATTAAAGGTGAGGGGTGCTGATATATATACACTTTCCCTGAATGCGGGAAATACCGCGTTCGCCATGAAGGATTATGGTAAAGCGTGTGATTATTATACAGCTGCCGCTGAGCAGGATCAGTCGAAAAGTCTGCCTGTATTAAACTGTGCAAATGCACGCATCAAACAGGGCAGACTTTCTGAAGCTCTTGCCAGTTATAGAAAGTTTCTGGCACTGGCACCACAGGATCCGCAGGCTGGAAAAATTACACAACTTATTTCCCTGCTTGAAGAGGAACTTGAAAGACGCAGGGCTGAAGAAGAGAAAAAAAAGGCACAGACAGAAGCTGTAAGCAGAGAAATAGCAACTCCGGAGTTTCAGGCGGGCGGTCAGCTTCTTGAAGAACCGGTAGCCGGTACAGACTCGGTAACATTTACAGATACGGTAAAGCCTTCCGGTGAAAAAATAGTTCCACAGGAAAGCAACCTGGAGAAATCAGTTTTACCGCAGATACCTGCAGAACAGATTCATTCGACTGACAGCGAAGATTTGCACGCGCTGCCGGATAACGGGCATGAAGCCGGGCAGAACGACAATCTTCAAGAGGCTGTCGTTGTTCCTGCTGATATCAATCAGCAACTTTCTGAAACTGAAGCGGAAACCGGACAATATTCTCTGATAGAAAACAATGCCGGGGATATACCATCTGACAAACAGCCGGACACATCACCGTAATTCAGGTACGTTTTACAAGCGTAAAGAGCTGCTCCCGCGTAAGAGTGGTAAAGACTGGTCTTCCATGCGGGCAATGTGGATCAGGAAGTTCCAGCGCCTGTTGTGCAATATCTGCAGCGGTATCACAGTCAAGAACGTAACCGTCTTTTATTGCTGCCTTGCACGCTGATGTCGCCGCCAGAGCATAAAGGATTTCCCCGGGTTCAAGCCGTCTGTCGAGAAGACCGCATGAGAGATCATTTTCCGATCCCTGCCATCGTTCGGGAATTGAATAAAATTCCCATCTGCCATTTCCGCAGTTTTTTGCAGAGAATCCGGCTTCGTCCAGTTCCTGCTGTATACTCTCAAGATATGCATCGTCTGCTTCACTTGCCGTTTCTACAACATAGGGAACAAGCAGCGCCTGCTTCTTTCCCTGTGATGCCATTATGCGGTTAAAAAGAATCCTCTCATGTGCAGCGTGCTGGTCAATGATATACAGCGTACTATCCTTTTCCGCAATGAGAAACAGTCCGAATGCCGTCCCTATATAATGGAAAGTATCTTTTATTTTTTCTTCAGTTTCTGCACCGTAATGGGGGGCTGGTTCCTGAGCTGTATATGTTGCTGGCTGTATGTTATAAGACTTTTGCCTGACAGTATGTTCGGAATCCGAAAAGAAAACGGAACGTAAATCACGGGCTGTATTTTCTTTTACCGGATATTCAGCCGTTGCAGATATTTTGTTTTCAAATAGTACAGGAGAATCTGTCTGCGATATGGCTGTTTTTACTGTATACTGGTGAAAAAAACTGCGTACAGAGGAACTTACCGCATGATGCAGTGCGGTGATATCCTGGAATCTTGCCTCTTTTTTTGCGGGATGTATATTAAAATCGACTTTTGACGGGTCCATCTGTACAAAAAGTGCAGATACAGGATGTGTTCCGTTTGGGAAATATCCCTGACAGCCGTATTCAATTGCCTGTACGAGCGAAAATTCTGTGATTCGTCTGCCATTAACAAAAATAAATATGAGTTTTTTATCCTGCCGGTAAACAGACGGTTCCCCTAAAACCTGCCGGAATGTACAGTCATCAGTTTTCCCTCTGATTTCATAAAACAGCTTTGCATTTTCAGGAAGTCCGAGAGCACTGACAAAACGGTCTGTAAGAGACTGTCCGGCCGGTAAATCGTATTTTATTTCTCCGTCAATGGTCAGACGGAATGCTAAATCTGGCCTGGACAGCGTTTTTTCGATAAACGTATTCCTGCACATGACAGTTTCTGCAGCGGGACGTTTGAGGAATTGTCTCCTTGCGGGGAAATTTTCGAAAAGAGCTTCTGTCTGTACAATGGTTCCCTCTATAGGTTGTACAGCTTCAATAATGTGGTTTTCAGTAACGGATGCGCGCATCCGTCTGTTACCCGATACAATGCTCAGACGGCTTACAGCCGCCATTGAAGAAAGCGCTTCTCCGCGGAATCCCAAAGTTGTAAGATTCAGCAAATCTGTTTCGGTCGTTATTTTGCTTGTTGCATGCGGGCGTGCACACAAAGCAAGGTCTTCTTCAGTTATGCCGCATCCGTTGTCTATGACACGTATTCTGTCAATGCCACCGCCCTCTATTTCTACAATGATCCTGTCTGCACCGGAGTCAACGGCATTATCAAGAAGTTCCCGTACTATGGCATTCGGACGGTCTATGACTTCACCGGCTGCTATTTTCCGCGCAACTTCTGCATTCAGCTGTCTGATAGGGCGGTGCTGTATTCCTGATATCATTGACGGGTTCCCTGATCAGGAGCACCTGCTGTACCGGTTGATTCATCAGCCCCTGAAAAAAGATCCAGTTCCGGAGTCGTGTCCATATCGGGAACCGGCTGATTCATAAGGATTTGGATTTTTCCTTCTATTTTGTCGATTTCTTTTTCCATTCCTCGTGCAAGTTTTATACCTTCTTCAAAATTTTTCAAAGCGTCTTCAAGCGATATATCCGGTTGTCTGATATCAGCCGTAAGCTTTTCAAGTCGCGCAAGGTTTTCTTCAAAGTTTTTCATAAATATCTCCTGGTGTACTTCCGTTGCATACTGCTGTTACAGAGGCAGTGATTCTGCCTTTTTCAGGTATAATTTCGATTTCGTTACGTATTGCAGTGTCTTCGCTGCTTCTGATTATTTTATGAGTTGCTTTGTCGCGAACCATCGAATAACCACGGGCAAGAATTGTATCGGGGCTTGCGCTTTCAAGAATGCGGGCACAATTTTCAATATGCTGTTTTGTATCTGCAAGTTTACGGCTTATATTTTCCAGAAGCGCAGTTTTTGTATTGTCAAAGCGTGCAAGAAGCGGTTGCTCGATCGTTCTGAATTGGAGTTCCATGCTGTCGGCATTATATGCTTTGATCATGAGCCGCACTTTTTCGGTTTTTGTTTTGATCGTAGTATATAATTCATCAGCATATCCCTGTAAGGTGCTGACAATATCAGCAAGCTTCGGTACAACAAGTTCTGCGGCAGCCGAAGGAGTTGGTGCACGTTTATCGGCTGCATAATCTGAAAGTGCCCAGTCAATTTCATGTCCAACCGCGGATACGACAGGTATGCGTGATTCTGCTATGGCACGTACGACATTTTCATCACTAAAAGGCAGCAGGTCCTCAAGTGATCCGCCTCCACGACCGACTATCAGGACATCACACATTCTGAAAGCGTTTGCTGTCTGTATCTGCCGGATGATTGTTTCTGCGCTGCCTTCACCCTGTACAATTGCAGGAAATATAATGACTGAAACAGAGGGATTCCGTCTTTTGGTTATCTGCAGTATATCTCGAAGTGCAGCTCCCGTAGGACTTGTGATAATACCGATTTTTGAAGGATACAGTGGAATCGGTTGTTTACGCGCGGAATCGAACAATCCTTCTGCTGCAAGTTTTTGTTTCCGTTCTTCCAGCATCTGCAGAATATTACCAGTACCTGCCATCTGCATCGTATTTACAATAATCTGATAGTTCCCCCGTGCAGCATAAACTGACAGTTTCCCCGTGCAATGAACGAGCATACCGTCTTTCGGAATGAAAGACAGGTGCATAACACTTGTGCGGAACATGACAGCGCTGATTTGTGAGGTGGTATCTTTTAAGACAAAATAGACATGTCCCGAAGAACTCGGTTTGTAATTTGATATCTCTCCTTCAAGGACAATCGAAGAAAATGTTCCTTCTATTATATCTTTGAGCAGCCCTGTTATCTGGGTAACAGTAAAAACTGTATCAGAATCGAACATTGGAGGATTCATATATCTGATTTTATACATTACAATCA
>DCFS01000021.1 GCA_002319875.1 Treponema sp. UBA1798
CACTCTATTTCTGCAGATTATTCGGTTCAAAGCCACTTCGGTGCGATCTGGCTACGAAATATCATGCTGAATCTCAAAAAGGCTTCATATCTTCAGGATTGCCAGAAGATTTTCTCCTTGCCGACAGAACGTACTGCTGCAGTGATTGCTGCAGGACCATCCCTGGATTCCTCAATAAAAGAAATAATCCGCAGCCGCGGCAAATACTATGTTATTGCAACGGATACAGCATATAACGTACTGGAAAAATATCACGTTACCGCTGACGCTGTTCTCTCTCTTGATGGCCAGCAGATATCACTGTATCATTTCACCGGAGGTGTGGAAGAAAATACGCTTTTTATTTTCGACCTTTGCGCCAATCCTGATGCCGTCTTAAAAGCAGTGCAGAAGAACTGCCGTATTATTTTCGTACAGTCTGGACACCCGCTTGCAGCTTATGCAGGAAATTTTATGCGTCTGGAAGCCGGGGCAGGAACAGTAACCATCGCTGCTGCAGACTTCGCATATAAGGCAGGTTTCAAAAATATTATTTTCTTTGGAGCTGACTTTTCATACCATGACGGTAAACCATATACAAAGGGAACATATCTCGATGTACTCTATAATTGTAAAGCCGGAAGACTCCTTACCTGCGAACAGCAATACTGTGCACTGATGTACCGGACTCCCCTGATCCCGGTTAATAATGCAAAAAAATGTCATACGACGGAAATACTCGATTCATACAGAAGGACTCTTGAACAGTGGCAGAAAAAAACTGCGTATATAAAAATATCATATTCGGAACAACCGTCATTGCTATTCCGTTATGATTTCAATTTTTCTCTTTTCCGGGCAAAACTACTCGATGATATCCAACTGACTGGAGATAAAATCGATGAACAGAATCCCCTTCTGACTGCGGTACTACCATACATCTCTTATCTCCGTATGAAAAACAGCCGGGAAGGTTCCGTACATACGATCGGTCAATTATTAAAACTTGCATACAGAAAAATACTAAGGTATACTTAATTATTATGAATCACAGGCATATCAGTATAACTACAGTAATCATATCGGGCGTCTTTACAGCAGCTGTTATTTTTCTTGCAGCTGGTATTGCAGACGATTACAAAAAAGGGCTCGTGAATGCAAAAGCATACTTTGACCGGTTGTCGGCCCGTACCGTTACGATTATCTCGCATACACCAGTTGAATCCCATCAATTTGCAGCGGACATCTGTTCAGAATCTGTTCTGACAGATAATATTGCGGCTATAACAATAAAATATAATGGACAGAACTTTCTTGAATATCCGCCTGAGGGTAGCAATACAATTTTTTCATCACCCCTCGTTAACACATACAGTACACAGATTGGTACAGCCGGCAGCAATATAATCCTGACAGCTGCAATCTATACGTTAAGTCCTGCATCAATCTTTTCCCGCACACGCATCGCATTCATTATAATTCTGACAGGAACGCTGGCAGCATCGCTACTGCTGGGGTATCTCTACCTTTCTGAGAGGATCTGTGCAGAAGGAACACCCGGAACGGACATAAAAACTACTGTAGTTCAGCAAAATCAGCAACCTGATGAAACTGAACCCGTGGTAAAGGCGGTAATAGAAGGACAGTCTGCTCTCAGCCAGTTGAACAACACTACAGAACCGGAAAATGATGAAACTCTTCCGGAAGGACTCTTTTCACCGGTAAGCGGTGTGGGCTGGGAATCATACCTGCTGACCAGGCTCGAAAGCGAACTTATTAGGGCAGCATCCTCCGAACAGGATCTGTCACTTTTTATTATTCGTATTCCCGGCTTTAATCGTGATGCAGAAATTTCAAAAGAAATCGGACATTATCTTATTGATCAGTTTATATTTACCGATATGCTGTTTGAATATAAGAAAGACGGATTTGCAGCCATAAAACTAAATGAATCGCTCGATACCGCAATCGAGATGGCAGAAAATATTCATGCTGGTTTAACTGCTATACTTCGGGGAAGAAATACCGGACTTACAGTTTCAATAGGTATTTCTTCCCGTTCTGTACGCATCATATCAGGAGAAAGGCTTATTTCAGAGGCAAACCGGGCAGCGGATCATGCTATTGAAGATACAGAAAGTGCAGTCGTTGCTTTTAAAGTTAATCCGGAAAAATATAGAAAGTATATATCAGACTTTTCCGGAAACAAGTCCTAAAGCACAGTTTCAATGAACAGCTGGCATTTCCTCTGCAGCAGCTTTTTCTTCTTTTTCTTTAGCAGGTGGATTATCGAGTTTTTCGTATATTTTTTTCTGCAAAGTATCAATGGAAGAATTATCCGGAAATTTTGTTTTTAAGATAAACAACTGTTGTTCCGCCAGCTCAAGCCGGCCATCTGTGATCAGCAAAGCAATATAATTTTCCAGAAGATCTCCGTCATCCGGTTTCTTTTCGATCAGATTCCTGTACATTAAAAGTGCATTTTCAGTATCACCTTTCATTGCTGTTATATATGCGATTGAAATAGAAATACTCAGGTTTTCAGGATCTCTTTTCAGTAAAGTCCTGAATATTTTTTCGGCATCATTCCATTGTTTTCCCAAAGCATAAGCCCGCCCGAGTTTATAATAAGCGGCCGTCCGTAATGCAGGATCTTTCATTGCAAGTTTATAATAGTCAGCAGCCTTATCGTATTTTTTCAAATCAAAATATGCTTCTGCAATACTGTAATATTCTGTAGCAAGATTTTTTCTCAGAATCCTGGTCTCAGAAGGAACAGGAAGGTCATCTATCCCATTCGTCCGGCAGCATAATAACAGCCCGGCAGCAGAAATAATAAAAATAAACGGCACTGCAGAACATCGAAAATACATTATTTCCCCAATACAGTCTGCTCAACTTTGAATAACTGGGATCTATATAAACCGGCTATATTACTGCCGTAGTCAGCAATAAGCTGTATTATATTTCTGGGAGATTCCCTTGTATCACAACCATTGATACGGTCACCGGCATCTCCGAGACCAGGCATAATATATGCCGATGTATTAAGAGCCGGATCCAGCCATAACGTATAACAGGTACAGTTTTCCAAAGCCCGCGTAACACGTATACTTCCCTTAAGCGCAGAAATCACATTAAAAAACTTTATTGATTTCGGTTTTATGCCTTGGGATTGAAGATATTTCACAACAGTAACCAGCGAACCGCCAGTAGCATTCATCGGGTCAGCGAATATGAGATCCTTACCATCCAATTCCTCAAGGTTGAAAAAAGAATTTTTCAGATTCAGGATATATTCCATATCAGATTCATGCTTTCTGTCATCCCTGTTAATCTTGAATAATGCAAAAGGAGTAACATAACTATGAGATGAATATTCCTCTATCTCCTTTGACATTATCATGCTTGGCAGCAAGGCCCCCCTGAGCATTACACACATTACAGAATTTTCAATTTTATCATCGATATCAGGAATTTTATGGACTGCATAATTCTGAACAGGAGATGTTACCGGTGTCTTCACGGTAATATAATTCTTTCTGTCGCTGTGCTGATCTGTAAAAGCCATACGAAACAGCATTTCATATGCACGTTGACTGTAATACATAAATTCCTGATGTCCTGTATTTACATCACGAAGTTTTGCAATAACCCGGGAAGCTTCTGCATGTGCACCTTCTTCAGTCACAAATGAAAATACCTGAATTGCAGGATGCGACGCACAAATTTCCTGCATTGCATGCCCGATTTTATCAAACTGCTCAATAACTTTTTCCCTATCAACAGGATCAAAAGCATGAAGAGTTTCCTGATACATAGTTTCTATTTTTTCAAGATCCAGTTTATCCTGCCTGGTAAGATAACCGTCCAGATCTTCAGCTTTTAAGATAATCTTGTCAGTCGCCATGTTATACCTTCTTTCCTATTGTAGTAGCAGATCAAGTACCTGTACTTTTGAAATTTCTATATTGTTTAAAATAAGCGTATGCGTTTCTTCATTATATGACATTGCAACCGTATCACTACCAAATGCCAAAGAAAGCATCGCCCGTGCAGCACGGGCTGCACTGCCATTCTGGAATTCAAGCTGGAGTGATAATATCAGATGGTCATTATCCGATGTTTCGACAAGCGAACCTTTTGCACATACAAGAGCAAGCCGCATGTCGACACCCAATAAATGGGCGAGGAAGGCCTGCGGACGCAGCACACAAAAACGTATATCACTTGAATCAGAGTTCATCCATTGGTACGTATCTGCAACCCATACAGATTGTATTTCTTTACGTAAAACAGAAGTCCCCGACATCAACGTATCATAATGCCCAAGAAGCGGTTGAACATTATCCGCAAGCAGTATATTCGATGACGATGGGAAGGCCAGCTGGAAATCAGATCCCTCCTTCATAAAATAACGATACGGCACGGATGTAACAGTATTCGTAAAAAAAGCAGATTTTCTGATCCAGCCATTTTTTTCAGAGAACACCGATTTTATGGCAAACGGGGGAATTTCTCCCGTTGCAGATATCTGTATGCGGGCAGCGTTATCCGTCGTTCCTATACCAGCATAGACTGCATTCAGCCGGCTGGTTATCATCTGCGCATCGGTATCCGAAAGCTGCGGCAATTTTGAAAGCAGTATGGACTTTACAAAATCTTTATGCGGAGCAACAGGAATTTTAAAATAAATTGACGAATCGGTATCAAGCAATGAAAATGGATCAACAGATGGATTTTCAGGAACAGTCTTACAACCTGCCAACGCGAATAATAAAAAGACGAAAACAGGGACAACAACTGTTGTCCCTGTAAAAATATTACACTTTTTCAATAAAAGCGCTCCAGAGCTTATCATCAGCCTCTATTTTTGTATCACCGGTTATCCGGTCCTTCCATACAGATTCAACAGACAATGTTTCATTTGCAATAAAATCAGAAAACATCATAAAAGCAGATTTCAGTTCATCATCACCACTTACGGAAAGTCTGATACGGTCCGTAACTGCAAACCCACTGTCCTTACGCAGATTCTGTATTCCACGAATGAGATCACGTACAAGACCTTCTTTTCTGAGCTCATCAGTAATTTTGGTATCAAGTCCTACGGTAAGCGTTCCGTCGTTAATAATTTTCAGATCCTCTTTCTCGATACGGTCTACAATAACTTTTTCCGGCGTAAGTTCTATACTCCTGCCCTCTACATCGATTGACAGTTTAGAACCATCAAGTATTGATTGTATAGACTCCTGATCAAGAGCAGCAATTCTGACCGATGCCGATTTCATAAGCGGTCCAAGTTCCTTTCCGAGTACACGGAAATTTGCTTTGGCCCTGTATTCTACAAGTTCATCTTCCCGTTCATGAAACACAACCTTCTTTACATTCATTTCCTCTTTTATTGAATCTTCCATTTCAGCCAGAACTTTTCTCTCTTCAGGATTACGTGTAACAAGCGCTATACTTGCAAGAGGCTGCCTGTTTTTAACATTATACTGATTACGGAGGGAACGTCCCATGGATACGGCCTTCTGGACGGAAGCCATTTTGTATTCCAGCTTTTCATCACGCCATTCCTTTTTATATACCGGATAATCAGCAAGATGCACAGATTCAGCATCGGTTTTACCTTTCAGGTTCTGCCATATTTCTTCAGTAATGAAAGGAATAACCGGTGCGGCTACAAGCGTAAAAGTCTTCAAAGCTATATACAGGGCTTCATACGCTTCGGTCTTGTCTGTATCGTTTTCACTCTTCCAGAATCTTCTGCGGGAGCGGCGGATATACCAGTTATTCATCTGATCGATAAAAGCAACAATCGGATCAATCGCCCCTGAAAGATCGTAAGCATCAAGCGTTGTCGTAACATTCAAAACCAGCTGCTGGGTAATGGAAATCAGCCAGCGATCCAGCAGATTTTCAGGAAGTTTGTTAACAAAAGCCTGTCCTTCGGGAAAGGCCTTATCGATATTCGCATACGTAACAAAAAAGCTGTAGCTATTCCAGAGCGGAATAATAATGCTCTTTAAAACATCGCTTACGCCGTCATCACTATATTTGAGATCATCAGCCTTAACAACAGCGGAATGCATCAGAAATAACCGTATTGCATCCGCACCGAATTTATTGATTGCCTCTACAGGATCCGTATAGTTGCGCAGACTTTTTGACATTTTTTTCCCGTCTGCAGCAAGTACAAGTCCGCTTACAATACAGTTTTTGAAAGCAGGTCTGTCAAGAAGATCTGCAGCAAGTACGGTAAGTGTATAAAACCAGCCCCGGGTCTGATCCAGGCCTTCAGAAATAAAATCAGCAGGAAAATGTTTTTCAAAATATTCCTTATTCTCAAACGGATAATGATTCTGGGCATACGGCATTGCCCCGGATTCAAACCAGCAGTCAAGAACTTCCGGAATACGGTACATAGTTCCGCCACACGTACAGGGAATGGTAATTTTGTCAACAAATTGTTTGTGAAGATCTTCCGGGTATACCCCCGACAGTTTCTTCAACTCATCCCGGCTCCCTACGCACACGGTCTTCCCGCATGATTCACATTTCCAGATCGGAATAGGATTACCCCAATAACGGTTACGGCTTATAGCCCAGTCTCTGGCACCTGCAAGCCATTTACCGAAGCGGCCTTCCTTTATATGCGCCGGTTGCCAGGAAATCTGGCTGTTTGCATGCAACAGCCGGTCATGCTCATCTTCTACTTTTACAAACCAGGAACCGATTGCCCGGTATATAAGAGGATGTCCGCATCGCCAGCAATGTGGATACGCATGAAGAATCTGGTCACGTTTTACCAGTTTTCCTTCTTTTTTAAGGCGGTCAATAATATCTTTATCGCAATCCTTTACAAAACGGCCTTCATAATCAGGAACTTCGTGTGTAAATTTACATTCGTTATCTATAGGACATACATTGGGAACTCCGGAACCTTTAAACACCTTATTATCATCTTCGCCGAACCCCGGAGCCGTATGTACAATACCGGTACCATCTTCAGTAGAAACAAAGTCTCCATTAAATACACGGAAAGCACCGTCAGAGCCGTCTTTATTTACTGCAAGGCCTTTAAAATAATCAAAAAGAGGTTCATATTTTGCACCCAGGAAATCCTTTCCTTTATGGTGCCATACAATCTGGCAGCTTTCAGCATCCGTATAATAAGCACTCAGACGGGAAGCTGCAAGGATATAATAATCCGCACCATCCTTTACTTTTACATAATCAATATCAGGTCCCATAGTAAGACCAAGGTTTGAAGGAAGTGTCCAGGGGGTTGTTGTCCATGCAAGGAAAAAGGTATGACCGTTTGTCATATCGGGATCATCAATCGCAACCGGTGCCTGTACGATCCGGAAACGCAATGTTATAGCCGGATCATATACATCCTTATAACCGCCAAGGCTTAATTCATGATTTGACAGTACCGTAGAACATCTCGGGCAAAACGGAAGGATATAATGTCCTTCATAAATCATGTCCTTTTCCCACAGAGTCTTAATTACCCACCAGATGGATTCCATATAATCGGGATTCATCGTCTTGTAGTCATTATCAAAGTCTACCCAGCGTCCCATACGGGTAATGGTAGATCTCCATTCATCCGTATACCTGAGCACACTTGCACGGCAGGCATCATTAAATTTTGCAATGCCGTATTTTTCTATATCGGTTTTACTGTTAAGCCCCAGTTCCTTTTCAATCAGATTTTCCACCGGAAGTCCGTGACAATCCCAGCCGAACCGGCGTTCGACCTTTTTACCCTTCATCGTCTGATAGCGGGGAATAATATCCTTTATTGTTGATGGGATAAAATGTCCGAAATGTGGTAAACCGGTTGCAAAAGGAGGACCGTCATAAAAAACAAATTCATCACAGCCTTCCCTCTGTGATACGGATTTTTTAAATATATCGTGCTGTTTCCAGAATTTCAAAACAGTATCTTCCTGTCCGGGAAAGTCGGCTTTAGGATCTACACTCTTATACAAAATAACCCTCTTTTCAAAAATAAAATAAGCTAGCGGATATTATTACATATATCTGAGAAAATTGCTAGCAGGGATGCCTTCCCGCTCTGCACTAATAATAAGTTGATGGTACTTGAATCTTCCTTTATAATAACCGGAGGAGGTATAAAGTGAAACTTATTCTTGCTATTATTCAGGAAAATGATGAATATGAAACGACTGGGAACCTTACAAAAAATGGTTTTTTCATAACGAAGCTGGCAACGACGGGCGGATTTCTCAAAGAAAAAAATGTTACGCTGATGATATGCACAGAAGATGATAACGTCGAAAAAGCAATCAGCTGTATAAAAACCACCGCAAAAACAAGGAAAACGGTCTCCTATTCGCTGCCCTATACCGGAAGTTTTATGCTCAATCCGGGGATTCCTCCCCTCGTTCCTCAAAGCGTAGAAGTAGGCGGATGTACGCTTTTTGTGCTGCCAGTGGAACAGTATCTTAAATTCTAACTAAACGCTGATTAAAATGACTTGATCAGCGTTTACCGGCAGCAGCGCCGAATTCTTTCTGCCGCTGCCTGACCGCTTCTATAAGCGGATTTCCCTGTTCGAGCCGGTTTATTTCATCCCAGTGCCAGTTCAAATCATCGGGAGGAAATAAGGGCTTAGGATCCGGTTTCCGCCTGGCATTTGCATCTGTTACGACTTTCATAACAGATGCTGCATCTGCAAATGCATTGGTCCGGGTCAGATACGGTTTACCGAATACGCAGATTGTCTTTGTACTGTCAAGTGTATAATCCTTTAAACTGCCTGCAATCTTTTCTACATTACGTATCTGAAGACTGCGACCCGTTACACAGGTATACACAGAACCTGCTGATTTTATATGTTTTAAGACTGCAAACGTACGGTTATTATCCGTAAAAGTTGCAGATGCGGATATATAATCCATATCAGTTTTCCAGTAACGTATACGATATACAGCAGAATCTGTTATATAGTATGAAATAAAATCATCTGAAACAACAGGAGGACTTACTTTTATTCCCGCAGACTGACCTGTTCCATGCCAGAATCCTGATAATGGATTACTGTCGGCTACAGTTTCCTGCAAAGAAGAAACTACGGCAGGCTGTATGCCGTCCATATCAGTTTTCAGTATAAAATCAAGGTACAGACTGTTTTCAATGACAGCGACAGGAACAGACACTTCGGAATTCTTCCCGTAGTGAAGGATGATTTCCCATGCTCCGCTGTTACCGTTCTCTTTTTTTTTCAGATACGTAACAGGTATGATTTTATACTGCAGGGAAATATTTTCCGCGGCAGAGGACGTGACACTATTAATACTCCGGGCAGAAATGTCACTAAAGGAAGCCGGCTCCGCTACACGGTCATAATACCAGCCGTAGAATGTTTTCAAAATAATTACAAGACCGGCTGAAAAATCCTTATCCGCAGGAACAGGAAAATAAATATAACGGTCACTCCCATTCCATAGACCTGCAAGCTGTACAGGTACAACAGAAGTTGCTGTATCCGTATCTGCACCCGCCTGCTGATCCTGCGCTGTCTGTGCATATAAAAAACTGCAAAGAAACACACCGCATATCAGTAACGGTATCCGCATCTTCATATTCATACTATAAATGTCGGCATCTGCAGCAAAAACACGCAGCTATTATTCAAAAAGCGAAGCGATCTCACTTTCATACAGTTTTGGTATTTTATAACGCATTACTTCAAGTTTACCATTAATTTCACGCCCCTGCTGAAAGCTTTCAGGCAGCAGGACAGATTTAAACACACGTTCACACGGACGGAAACCCGTTCTGGCATTTACCCGGGCATCGATTTCCGCCTGTATAAATCTCTTAACCTCAACGGCTGCAAGCAGATCTTCATATAAAGAAAAAGAAATATGCTTTTCCCTCGCCCATAACTCAAGGTTTTCCCTGTTCGGTACGATAAGAGCCCCAAGATATCTCTGATCCTGTCCCACAACAACAGCATTATCTATATAGACACTACCCGTAATAGCCTGCTCCACAAGCAGGGGTTCAATATTTTCCCCGTCAATCAGGACAATCGTGTCTTTCACCCTGCCGAATATTTTTATTTCGTTATCGCAGGAAAGCATTGCCATATCACCGGTATTAAACCAGCCATCCTTATCGATAACCTGTGCCGTAAGATCCGGACGTTTGTAATACCCTTTCATGACCTGCCTTCCCCGGGCCATAAGGATACCCATCTTTCCCGGAGGCAAAGGCTGCTGTGAAACTATTTTACCATTTTCTTCCGCCACAATCTTTACCTGACAGGAAGGATACACTTCTCCCACACAGCCCGAGCGGGGTTTATAATAACTTCTGACAGACAGCACCGGCGCCGTCTCCGTAACGCCGTATCCTTCAAGCAGCATTATACCGACTGCATGATAGAAATTGTCTATTTCCGGCGGCAGACTTCCTCCTCCCGATATACCTGCGCGCAGCCTCCCGCCAAAACGTTCCCTGATTCTGCTGTACACGAGTACATAAAACAGCGCATGAAATGGTACAAGCAGAATAAATGGTAAAAACCCGAGCAGGACACCGAATATGCGGGGAATCCTTCTGTATCTGCAGCGAAGTCCGAAAACGCCTTCCTTTGCCCAGTAATATGCAGTCCCTGCGGCCATGGAGACCATGAAAAGCATATATATCAAACCACCGGTCTTTTTCATGGCCTTGTAGATGCCCCGGGCGAATCCCTCCCATAGCCGCGGTACTCCGCAAATCCACTGAGGATGTATCACTGCCATATCAGCAAGCATTACCTGAGCAACAGGTTTCGAATAAGCTATACCGCTTTTCGTTGTAATGATATAGTACTGCACGGCACGTTCAAAACTGTGCCATACAGGGAGTATACTCAGCCACATATCACCGCGTTCAGCCGGCAAAACGTCATGAACAACTTCCATAAGGGCCATAATGCTGTCATGGGTAAGCATGACGCCCTTCGGTGTCCCTGTTGTTCCGGAAGTAAATATGATCGTCGCTATTTCTCCCGGATCAGTCCGGTCCATTTCAGCTTCAATATCATGGCGCTCATTTCCGGTTGCATCTATACCCGACTGTTCAAAATCACTGAAAAGAAAGACATCAATTCCTTCTTCTTCAGCTTTCCGCTGTATATCTTTATCCGGCGGGTCAAAAAGTATAGCTGCTTTCAATCCCGGAACTTCACTTCTTTTTTCAAGAACCTTACCCAGCTGATGCCCTGTTTCAAAGAAAGACACAGAACAGTCTGCATAGTTAAGTATAAAACGTATCTCCGTCCCCATCGAATCACAACCCCGGGGAACATCGGCAGCACCCAGCGAAAGTAAAGCCAGATCGGTAACCAGCCATTCCCGCCGGTTATCGGAAATAAGACCCACATGGTCTCCCCGTCTTAAACCGAATTTTTTCAGAGCACATGCAACCTCTATAACATGTGTATAGACATCTTTATAAGAGTAATATATAAACTCTCCGGCCTCATTCTTCGAAGCCTGCAGTACAGATTCCGGAATTAGTTTTACGCGGGAACGAAGCAGAAGCGGAATATTCTTTCCCAGTGTTCTGTCAATTGTCGCATGCTCGTACATAGACACTCCCTGATCAGTATATCATGTTTATACAGCGTATTTACACAAAAAGTGATTTTATTTCGCGTGCATAGAGCTTTGCAATTCTATATCGCATAATTTCAAGCTTGGCATTGATTTCCTTCCCGGCCTGAAAACTTTCAGGCAGCAGTGTAAACTTGTATATACGCTCACAGGTACGAAATCCTGTTTCTGCACAGACTCTTGTATCAATTTCTTCCCGTATCAGTTTCTGTATTTCATTCGACTCAAGCAGCGCTTCCCATGTTTCATATACGATCCGGTTTTCATTTGCATAGGCAACGACAGCATCCTTTTGCGGAACAATCAGAGCACCAATGTACTTCTGGTCCTGTCCCACGATGACAGCCATTTCAATGAATCTGCTCGCGCAGATTGCTTTTTCAATAACAAGCGGTTCTATATTCTCTCCTCCGAGGAGGACGATTGTATCCTTTGCACGTCCGATAATCTTTATTTCATTGTCCTGCGTCATCATCCCCAGATCGCCGGTATTAAGCCATCCATCCTTATCGACCACCTGCTCTGTAAGATCCGGCCGCCTGTAGTATCCTTTCATAATCTGCCGGCCGCGTGCAAGAACAAGTCCCGGCTTGCCGGGAGGCAGCGGATCCGTAGAAACAATTTGTCCATCTCTCTGTGCGACAACTTTTACTTCTGCAGACGGAAATACTTCGCCGACACAGCCGGACCGGGGCCGCTGCGGATTTCGTACGGAAAGCACGGGAGCTGCTTCGGAAATACCATAACCTTCAAGCAATTTAAAACCGATTGCATGATAGAACGCATCGGTTTCAGGCTGCAGACTGCCACCGCCGGAAATGGCAGCC
This sequence comes from Treponema sp. UBA1798, assembly GCA_002319875.1. Lineage (GTDB taxonomy): Bacteria > Spirochaetota > Spirochaetia > Treponematales > Treponemataceae > Treponema_D. Next base: position 12,452 of record DCFS01000021.1, read on the forward strand.
GCCATTTTTCCACCCAGTTTTGCACGGATCTTCCGGTATACGAGCAGTTCACACAAACCGTAAAAAGGTGCCAGCAAAACAAGCGGCACGATACCGTACAATGTATCAAAAAACCGTCTCGTTTTCCGGTAACGGCAGATCAGTCCGAACACCCGGTCCGTTGCCCAACAGAACTGCTTTCCGATTGATATTGACATATTGAATAGAACAAAGGGAATTCCCCCTTCTTTTTTCATCGCCCGGTAAAATCCCTGCGCAAATGATTCCCATAAACGGGGGACTCCGCACATTGATTTTGGATGAAGTGCAACCATATCGGCTATCATTATCGAAGCAACAGGACGGGAATAACAGCAACCGCTTTTAAGCGCAATAATAAAGTACTGAAAAGTACGTTCGAAACTGTGCCACACCGGAAGCACCGAAAGCCAGATATCACCCGGTTTGTTGTAAACAAGTACACTCTGTACGACTTCACATTGTGCAATAAAATTATCATGCGTGAGCATGACACCTTTAGGAGTTCCCGTTGTACCGGAAGTAAATATAATTGTCGCTATTTCATCGGCCTGAGTCTTATCCATTTCCGCTTCTACGGCCTTTCTTTGTACCGTATCGGCTTTTTTTCCCTCATCTTCAAGATCAATAAATTTATGTACCCGGATTCCATGCTTTTCCGCTACATCTCTGACACTTTCTTCAGCGGAATCAAACAAAATTGCATCTTTAAGAGCTGGTACCTCTTCCGGTTTTTCAAGAACCTTCAAAAGCTGTTTACCATTTTCAAAAAAAACAGCTTTACACCCCGCATAATTCAGTATAAAACGGATTTCAGCTCCCATCGAATCACAGCCGCGGGGGACATCTGCAGCGCCAAGTGAAAGCAGTGCCATATCTGTAATAAGCCATTCCCGCCTGTTATCTGCAATAAGGCCGACAAAATCGCCCCGTCCGATACCGATTTTCTGAAGCGAACAGGCCATTTCGATTACTCTTGTGTAAACACGGCGGTAACTATAGGTATCAAATTTTCCATCGTCATTTTTAACATACTGCAATGGTATATCCGGGCACATCTGTACTCTGGACCGCAGTAAAAGCGGAAGTGTTTTTCCTACCGTAAGATCACGGACATAACTTCTTCTATCAGTTTTGTTCCACATACTATTCCTCCGTTTAATATTCACGGTTTTATACAAAGAATCTTCAGATTATGACACATTTCAGACAGCTTTACATCTATGATGCCGGCAATAGCCGTCCAGTTTTTTACAAACAATACACTATAACGATTTTTGTCATTTTAGCAAGACATTTACCGTATTTAATACTCTATTTGTCAAATAAAACGCTTTCCGCTATAATCATTCCATGATTACATATCTGGCAAAAATCGGAGAGTTGACATTAAAAGGCTCAAACATTAAGGAATTCGAACACCGGCTTGTGCAAAATGTACACTTATATCTCGAGACCGTTAAAAATCATGTAACACTGTTTGCAGGCCGTATGTATATAGAAACAGACGAAACAGGAATGTCTGCTGTTGAATTTACCCTTCAGCATCTTACAGGCATTACAGGCTGGGCAAAAGCTGTTGTGTGCGGGAAAAATATCGGATCCATAAAAGAAGCGGTAATGGCAGAGGCTATACGTGCAAAAAAAGCAGGCGCCAAAACATTCAAGATTGAAACGAGACGTTCCGAAAAAACGTTTCCTCTTAATTCCTATCAAATCAATTGCGAAGCTGCAGCAGATATATTCGATAATGGTATTCTGACAGTAGACGT
>DCFS01000284.1 GCA_002319875.1 Treponema sp. UBA1798
AATTCAGAACGTATATTACGTATAAAATCCATAAGATCAACTGATTCCTGTGGATTCATACCGGCCGCCGGCTCGTCAAGCAGCAACAGTTTCGGTTTTGTAGCCAGTGCCCGTACGATTTCAAGTCTGCGCTGCTGTCCGTACGGGAGTGATGTTGCGCTGTCATATGCATGTTGATCGAGGCCAACCTGTCTGAGCAGTGAAAGAGCATTTTGGGTAGCCTCGTTTTCCCTCTTTATATATGAAGGAATATGAAGAACAGATGCAAACAGATTTACATGGTTACGAAGGTTTTCCGCAACCATAACGTTTTCAAGTACATTCATTTCACTGAAAAGGCGTATATTCTGAAACGTACGTGCCAGACCCAATTTTGTAATTTGATGTGGCCTGAGTTTTGTTATATCGGTGTTATTCCATGTAATATTACCGCTTGTAGGTTTATAAACGCCCGTTATCATATTGAATGCAGTCGTTTTTCCGGCGCCGTTCGGGCCGATAAGACCAATTATTTCATGTTCATTTACCAAAAGATTGAGATCATTTACAGCGATAAGTCCACCGAATCGTATTGTTGTATGATTGCATGCAAGCATTTATTGTATCCTCTCATTATGTTTCCTGCGTGGAAACATTCCGATTTTTGCCAGTGTATCCCAGGAAAATTCACTTGTACCCATAAGTCCGCGCTGCCGGTAAATGACAACGATCATGAGCAGGAGGGAGAATACAACCATACGGAGTCCGGGCAGTCCGTTCGTATGGATGAAAATCAGATTCAACGGACCGTCCAGGAACCGGAGTACTTCCATAAATACGGTGACCACGATGGATGCAATAACTGATCCTGTAATACTTCCGTTACCACCGAGGACTACTATCAGAAGAATATTATAGGTAAGCGTAAGCACAAACATTTTCGGATCTATTGTCTGCATTAAATGCCCGAGAAGGGCTCCTCCTATTCCAGCCATAAAACCGGAAATAGTAAAACTGACAATTTTGATATGTGCTACGTCGATACCCATCGCCTGAGCTGCTATTTCATTATCACGAATCGCTTTTAATGAACGTCCGTATGCAGAATGAATGAGTGCTATCATAAATAGTATGGAAAGTACCGCGAAAGACCATACAACATATGTGGTAGAATATTTCGGCAGGCCTTTTAGTCCGAGCGCACCGTTTGTGATAGTCTGTATATTCGTAATAACGACACGTATTATTTCCGCAAAACCGAGCGTCGCAATTGCAAGGTAATCATCGTGCAGACGCAGAACTGGCACGCCTATAAGAAGAGCAAACAACGATGTCACTATACCAGCCAGCAGCAGTGCAGGTATAAAAGGAATCTGGACATTTGCAAGCCAGGGGACTATCGGCTGCAGATAGAAATTTACCTGTTTTTGTGCGGGACTCATAGTCAGCAGCGCACAGATGTATGCACCGATTGCCATAAACCCTGCATGTCCGAGAGAAAACAGACCGGTAAATCCATTCAGAAGATTCAGGGAGAGAGAAAGAACTATATAAATCGCACATAGATTAAAAACACGCAAAGTAAAATGATCAAAAAACTTGTCGGCAATAACTATTAATACGACAGCAGCTATACACGATATAATCGTCAGAATATGGTTTCTTGTCAGAAAAACTTTTTTGGACGCATCAATATTACTATTCGTTCTGTTCATTAAACTTTCTCCACCTGGTTTTTTCCCAGCAGTCCTGAAGGTTTGAACAGGAGAACAAGAATCAGAATGATAAATGCGAATGCGTCACGGTAGCCGGTAAGTCCCGGAAGAAATGCTATGATCATAATCTCAAGAAAACCAAGGAGAAAACCTCCTAATACAGCACCTCCGATATTCCCTATACCGCCGAGTACGGCAGCTATAAAGCATTTCAGTCCGGGCATGATACCCATTGTGGGATTCAGCTGCGGATATTTTAGAGCCCAGAGTATACCTCCTATTGCAGCCATAAGAGAACCGATACCAAATGTAAATGAAATTATTTTGTCTACATCAATTGCCTGCAATCGTGCAGCGTCAAGATCGGTTGAAACGGCACGCATAGCCATTCCTGTTTTGGTTTTGTTTACAATCCAGAGCAGCAATACGAGAAGAGCTACAGTTATCACAGGGATAACGACGCTGATAGAAACAACAGTGACAAGTTTGGAAGGATCTTTCCCCGAACCGAAAACGAGCAGCTTATTGAATATCGGCGGTATAGGGAATCCCTTCTGCCTGCCGCCGAAAATTACGGTGGCAAGGTTTTCGATAAGGAACGAAGCTCCGATTGCGCTTATCATGACTGAAATTTTGGGAGAATCACGAAGCGGACGGTATGCGACGCGTTCCAGTCCGATTCCGAATAGTGCGGTAAACGCAATTGCAAGTATAAACGCAACCCACCATGGCAGGAAAAACGAAACGACCAGATAAAATGCAAAATATCCGCCAAGCATAAAAATATCGCCGTGTGCAAAATTTATAAGCCGCAGGATACCATAAACCATCGTATAGCCGATGGCGATAAGAGCATACAGACTTCCCAGCGACAGTGCGTTGACAAGATGCTGTAGGAATAAAGCTAACGTCATATTGACTTCCAGGTACGAAGAATAAAATATTTTACATCGGTTTTACAGATAAAGATACTGTCCGGAACGGAAAAATCTGTTCCGGGCGGATAATAACAGTTTGTGTATTGTTACGGATTTACAATAGTCAGGTATGTAAATTTGCCGTCTTTTACAGTTTTGATAAATGCGCTTTTTTTTGCGTCGCCATTTTCATCGAGGGTGATGGTCCCCGCAACACCGTCGAAACCAGATGTGGATGCAATGGCATCGCGGATCTTTGTAGTATCAAGGGAGCCTGCACGACCGATTGCATCGAGTGCCAGGCGGTAGCCGTCAAAGCCCAGTGCTGTTACTGCGGCGGGAGCCTTTTTATATTCTTCGTCGTATTTTGCAAGGAAAGTTTTTGCCAGATCGGAAGTTGCTCCTGCAGCATCGAAGAATGTCGAAAAAACGCATCCTTCAACAGCGTCTTTTCCTACATCGATAAGTTCGGGTGTTTCCCATGTATCACCACCAAGGAACTGAGCCTTAATTCCGAGATCATGTGCCTGTTTCATGATGAGCGCACTTTCGGTATAGTTTCCCGGAGCAAAGATAACGTCAGGATTTTTTGATTTAATTGTAGTAAGCTGTGCGGTAAAATCCTGATCGCCGGTATTATAGTTTAGTTCTGCAAGAATGCAGTTGTCATCTCCGGTAAGTTTCTTAAACGTATCTGCAAAAAATTTTGCGAGTCCGACTGAATAGTCGTTTGATATTTCGCGGATCAGGACTGCAGTCTTTGCCCCCAGATTTTTGTTTGCATAGGTTGCCATAACGGTTCCCTGGAAAGGATCAATAAAGCATACCCGGAAATAGTAAGGATTGCCTGCTGTTACGAGCGGGTTCGTGCAGGAAAGACCGATTGCAGGGACTTTCGCATCCTGAACGATAGGGCCGGCTGCGATGGAATAACCAGAACCCCAGGAACCGAGTATGACGGAAACCTTCTCTTTGTCTACAAGGCGCTGGGCAGCGTTTGCAGCCTCTACTTTATCCGATTTATTATCGACAGTGACCAGCTCAACTTTGTAGTCCTTGCCGGCAACTTTGACAGTCGGATACAATTCATTTGCAAGTTTGATGCCTTCAACTTCGAGCGCACCTCCTGCGGCATTCGCACCTGTCATCGGTTCAAAAACACCGATTTTTATGGTTTTTCCGCCTCCGGATTTTGAGCCGCAGGACAAGAAAAGACTGCCCAGAGCAAGGGCTGTCATCCCGAAAGCTAAAACTTTTGCAAGTTTTTTCATTTTTAACCTCCAAAAAAAACGCCGAAATTTGTAATGAGATACAAAATTCGGCGTCACTGCATGCATAATTATACATCAAGTATTTTATTCTGTGCAAGGTGATAAAAGCCGCTTTATTCAGTAATCATTGCGAATAAGGGAGGGATATCCTATAATAAGGTTATGTCAGAGAAAAATCCGAAAAAAACAGGTCTGGTTCTTTCATGCTGGATTGCTGCAGTGCTTGTACTGCTGATTATTTTTTTTGTCAAAAGTGATGAAATTATCCGGAATCTCAGAGAAACTGCTTTTTTTGACAGAGTATTCGGTTCGACACCCGAATTTATAAAAAAACATACAGACAAAGAGGATACGGAAGAAAAAGATAACGGAACTCTTCCGGCTGAATCTGCTTCTGTTCCCGGGCAGATTCCGGAGTTTGTTCAGCCTGCTGCCATACCACCTGCCGGGCAGGTATCCGCACCGGACAGTTCTGTACCTTCTGCTGTTTCAGGAACTGCCGGCAGTCTGACCGAAAATTTAACGCAGCAGGAACAGAATTCTCCTCCGGTATCAGTAACACAGCAACCTTCTGATGTCGTACCACAGCAGAAGGATATCGCTAAACCGCAGGAAAAACCGGTGTCCGTAAAAACCCCGGTACCTGCGAAAACTCAAGTGCCGGAGACGATGAATGTAAAACTTTGGTTTGTTCAGATAGACTCAGACGGTTCTGTAAGCAGGAAGGAGACTTCCCGGGCACTTAAGAAAGATGACAGTCCGCTGACTGTCTCCATTCAGGCTCTGCTTGAAGGTCCCCGGCTGGATGAGAAAGGTAAGGGATATATGTCTTTGATACCATCCGGGGCTCAACTTCTCAGTGCTGCTGTGCAGAATGGGGTTGCGATACTCAATTTTAATGAAAATTTTGAATATAATACCTATGGAGTGGAAGGTTATCTTGGTCAGCTGATGCAGATCGTCTTTACAGCGACGTCATTTTCTACTGTCGACAGCGTACAATTTCTTATCGAAGGGCAGAAAAAAGACTATCTCGGTAGTGAAGGTGTCTGGATAGGTTCTCCGTTGGCCCGATCATCGTTCAGGTAACGTCTGGAGTCCGGCTGCCGCGGGCTGGTCTTCAGATGTTCACCAATGATTTATCTGATACTATAACTTTTGAGGATATTGTCGAAATAGGGCCTGTTATTTTCATAGATACTGTCGAATACCGTGAGCGTAATATAGCCGTATTCCGTGGTGTTTATTCTGGTCAATATTTTGCAATCACGGGTTACGTTGCCTTCTTTATTCTGATAATACATACCGGATACGGATAAGCGGTCTGCTGTACGTTGTACGTCAAACCTGTTCCACACGGCATAAGAATTTTCTGCACTCAGCATCATTTTTCTGGCCAGTCTGTCGAAAAAAAGTTCCGTACCTTTCTGTGGAACTGAGACCATATTGACGGAAAGTACTGCACTGTCTCCCAGAAGCCACAGGTTTTCCATTGACTGTTTCCATCCGGAATCAAGTGTTACGTACTGGGC
>DCFS01000095.1 GCA_002319875.1 Treponema sp. UBA1798
CAGAAAGGCTCCGATGCTATGTGCTTCTGGAGTGAAAATCATTCGCTCCTGTTCTATTCTAATGCCATGTTTGCCGGGAAGCTGTATCCTGATAAATACTTTCCGCGTGCCGGAATGACAGGCCTTGAACTGTACGAATTCGGCAGGAAGATGACCGACCAGTGGCTTTCCGATGTAGAACAATATGGATTTGAAGAATTTCTGAGTACGGTCTATATGTGCGTCACGTTCGCAGGCCTGTTGAATGTCATCGACTATGCAGACAAAGACCTCTCTGAACGTACAAGGAAAATAACTGATACAATGGTGCAGATGCTTTCCCGCCATATGTTCAAGGGTGTCATTATTGCACCGATGGGACGCGTTTACCGGGAAATTATCTATCCCTTCATTCAGGGGGCTCAGGCTCTGATGAATATGGTCAACCCCAATGTTCCGGATTCCTACGGAGAAGGCTGGCTCGCCTGGTATGCAACAAGTTCCTACAAATTCCCGAACGACCTCAGGAATCTGATGGACAGTGTTATTTCTGCTGAATATAGTACCGGCAATGCACTCGTCAGATTGGAAAAACAGACTGATTACTGCATGACATCGGTTCAGTCACCACGGGAAGATGCAGAATTCAGGAGATGGAAAAATCTGACACTCGAACCGGGCAGTGATACCGTATCTCATGCATATACGAAATCCCTGAACGAACGATTCCACGGTACGACCTGTTTTGAACCGGGTGTCTACGGATACCAGCAACATATGTGGAGTGCAGCAATCGATACTGAGGTACAGGTTTTTACAAATCACCCCGGAGGAACAATAGATTCAAGTTCTATGCGGCCAGGCTACTGGTACGGAAATGGTGTTATGCCGGCTATAAAACAGATAAAAAATTGTATAGGTGTCATATACTGTATTCCGGAAGAACATCCGATCCATTTTACCCATCTGTTCTGGCCAACAGTTAAATTTACCCGTACACAAAAAACAGAGAACTGGCTGTTCGGAATGAAAGGAAACGGTTTGGTCGGAGTCTGGTGCAGCACACAAACAGAATCGTTCGATGATCAGCTTGAAAATTGTGAATATCGTGCGTATGGAGACGAAATGGCATGGGTTTGTATCTGCGGCTCCATCAGTGAATATAAATCATTTGAAGAATTCTGCAGTTTATGTCAGTCTTTGCAGCCTGTTTATTCTTCCGTCACAAAAACACTCAAAATACCGGATCGACAATTTCAGTTGTGCTTTAAGAAACATAAGGATGCGACACAGTATATCTGACAGAAAGGGCCGGAAACAGATTGCGCTAAACTATATAAAGAGAATTATATATACAGTGTTTACCGTTCATCTGCACGCTGGCCTTCAAATTACTCACTGATGGCACCCATTGGACAAAATTTTACACATTTTTTACACATAATACATATTTTGCCATCTATTTGAGGAAGTCCAAAACCGCGTTGAGCTATAGCTCCCACGGGACAGACACGTACAGCCGGACAAGGATGATTTGCAGGACACCGATCTTTATTTACTTTCATGAACTTACCTCCAGACAGAGTCATGATACAACTGATATAAATTTATATCATATGATTTTTTATGTCCGTGATGTGATCACAAAATTTTAAAATTATTTATTATAGAAAATTATTTATAAAAGTCAGATAGTTTTGAAAATAATTCTCTAAATTAAAAATAACAGGAGATTGTATAATGGATATCCAAAAAAAAATTAATGAAGGTTCTGTAAAAAAAAGAAAACGACAGAGTCTTATTCTACAGTTTTCCATAAAACTTGCCTTAATAGTAATCGCTATGTTTATAGTACTTGGCATCTTTTCCATCCGCTCGGTGTCAAATGGAGCACAGTGGAACTATCAGGAAACGATGGCAAATATGACACCTGTGTTCGCTAATTCAGTAAGTCTGTGGAATCAGAAATTCCTCCGTGAAATACGGGTATACAGTCAGTCTGACGCTATATTAACAGGAGATAAGTTAAAAATAGAAGACTGGCTGGTCCGCATCAATTCCAGACGTTCAGCGGATTTTGCCTACGTATTTTTCTGTGAACCGGACGGTACCATACATACCGATACAGGACAAACGGCTAATGTTTCGGACCGTGACTATTATCAGGCTATTATGGTCAATGGAATGGACAGTTATATCGAAAATCCGGTAGTCTCAAAAATTACTGATAAAACAGTTTATCATATCTGTGTTGCCGCATATAACAGTAATAAGGAAAAAACAGGTTTTTTTGCAGGTGCGGTAGGTATTGAACAACTGCAAAATATGGTTAGGAATGTAACAATCGGAGCAAAAGGATTTCTGTTTGTACTGGACGGCACCGGTTCCGTTATTGCACATCCTGATGTACGGATGTTTCAGAAGAATCTGCTTAAAAGTGATCAGAAAATGACGGTTGCTATTGTAAATGAAATGCTGCAGGGCAAAATGGGATACGGAACAATAACAGATGACATATATGG
>DCFS01000138.1 GCA_002319875.1 Treponema sp. UBA1798
CGGGTAAGAATGGCATGTTTCGCCGTATACATGCAGCAGATTTTTGAGCAGTATTCGTGGCCTTTCGGTGAGTCAGCCGAACAGCGGCTGCCTACGCACTGTACGAAGACGATTGTTTTCGGCGGTTTACCGTCGGACGGACGAAGCAGCGTACCTCCCGTCGGACCGGCAGCATTCATGAGCCGTTCAAATTCCAGAGAAGAAACGACATCCTTACTCTGTGAATAGGCAAACTCATCGAATTTCCCCAAGTCTATAGGATTGTATCCGGTTGCAGCTATAATGGCACCGTATTTTTCTTCTATAAACTCGTCCTTTGCATGATAGTTTATCGCTTTTGCCTGACAGATTTTTTCACACAGGCCGCATTTACCTGATTTAAGTTTCATACAGTTTTCCGGATCGATCGTTGCGACTTTCGGAACAGCCTGTGCGAACGGGATGTAAATGGCATGACGGGTATTCAACCCGAGATTGAACTCGTTCGGAACGTTTTTCTGCGGGCATTTTTCCGTACACTCTCCGCAGCCGGTACACTTTGTCTCATCGACGTAGCGGGCTTTCCGTTTGATTGTTACGCTAAAGTTCCCGACAAAGCCTTTTATCTGTGTTACTTCGCTGTATGAAAGTATACGGATATTTTCGTTCTGAGCGCAGTCAACCATTTTGGGCGTAAGAATACATGCGGCGCAGTCGAGCGTGGGGAAGGTTTTGTCGAGCTGTGCCATTTTACCGCCGATCGTAGGCTTCGTTTCAACGATATCCACCGGAAAACCGGCTTCAGCGATATCAAGCGCTGTCTGTATACCTGCGATTCCGCCTCCGATGACGAGTGCCCGTTTCGTTACGGGTGTTTCACCTGCGGTAAGGGGAGTGTTAAGCATGACCTTCGCGACAGCCGCTTTCCCGAGCGTAATGGCTTTTTCCGTTGCGACAGGCATATCTTTGCATATCCAGGAATCCTGCTCCCTGATATTTGCGATTTCCAGCATATACGGATTTATTCCTGCTTTTTCGGCACATTTACGGAACGTATTTTCATGCATGCGCGGAGAACAGGAACACACGACAACACCGGTCAGTTTTTTGTCTCTGACAGCTTCTGTAATCAGATCCTGTCCGGCCTGTGAACACATATAGGTATAATGCGTCGCATACACAACGCCGGTTTCTTTTCCCAGCGCATCAGCGACGGCAGCAACATCGACCGTTCCTGCTATATTTGTGCCGCAGTGGCACACAAAAACACCAATTTTTTGCATCTGCCACTCCTTATTTGCGGTATTTTCGGAAAGCACTTACGACAGCCTGCTGCGGCATGTCACTGTCCAGATACTCTGGTATTTTTTCTGCTTCAAGATGCTGTCCGTTCCGTTGCCGTTCGACAACCATACGTACAGCCTCGACGAGTTTTGCCGGTTCGACCTGCCGCGGGCAGCGTTCTACACAGGCAAAACACGAAAGGCATGTATAGAGCGATTCCGATTTCAGAAGGGGAGCTACATTGCCGGTTTCCACCATATGGACGAACTGGTTAGGATGATATTCCATTTTTTCGTACGACGGGCAGGTTCCCGAACATTTTCCGCACTGCATACATTTAAGCGGATTTACGCCGCTGACGGAAAGTATTTCTTCCCTGATCAGATCCAGTTCAGACTGAAGCATACGGGGCCTCCATTGCTGCAGTCACTTTTTCCTTTACGCCGAGTGCCTCTGCAAGCAGTTCGGTAAAATAGAAAATCTCTGCATCATTACCGCATCTGTTTTTTACCAGATTGTAGCGGCACAAAGGACAGGCCGTTACAATCAGTTCAGCACCATTCGTTTCAGCATTGTCAAGAATTTCTCTGCTTCGTTCTGCAGGAATTTCTTTGTCTTCGAATACCGTATAAGCCCCGCAGCATTCATTCCGCAGCGCATAGATAACAGGGATGGCACCGATAGCCCTGATAAAATCTTCCATAATCACGGGATTTTCAGGATCGTCCATCTGCATAACGTTACCCGGTCGCAGCAGCAGGCATCCGTAATAGGCTCCTATCTTTTTTCCGGTAAACGGTTTCACGACTTTTGCTTTTACCGTATTCCAGCCGATTACGTCCCGGAGCACCTCAAGGTAGTGGCGGACCTTTGTCTCTCCGTGGTATTCAATCCGGTCTTCTTTCAGGTAATTGTTTACCTTGCGCATACTATTTTCATCATGCTGCATGTCGTTATTTACCTGTTTGATGACGTTATGACACGCAGAACAGATGGTAACCAGATCCTGTCCGGAATCCCGTGCAGAGGCCAGTGCCCGTACGGAAGAAAGTTTTGCAGCTGTTTCATCTTTTGCAAGGGGGTAGGTTCCGCCGCAGCACTGCCAGTCCGGAATTTCCCGCAGATAAAATCCCAGTGCTTCCGCACTTGCCCGTGCGTAACGGTCAAGGTCGAGCGCCTTGTTGCGCAGCGTACAGCCGGGAAAGTAGGCATATGTTTTATTATTCATGTTGTTACTCCTGCCATGGCTTCAGGATGGAATATTTCATCGAATTTTTCTGCTGTCAGAAATCCCAGAGAGACACAGGCATCTTTCAATGACATGTTTTCCGCAAATGCTTTATGAGCTGTTTTTGCTGCATTTTCATATCCGATGTACGGATTGAGTGCCGTAACAAGCATAAGTGAGTTATACAGATTGAAGTGCATTTTTTCTTTATTTGCCGTAATACCGACAGCACAGTTGTCGTTGAATGAAACGATTACTTCTGCGAGCAGCCTGACCGATTGCAGAAAGTTATAGGCTATGACAGGCATAAACACATTCAGTTCGAAATTTCCCTGGCTTGCGCCCATACCCACTGCAGTATCGTTCCCGATAACCTGGACGGCGACCATCGTGACCGCTTCGCACTG
>DCFS01000198.1:0-9628 GCA_002319875.1 Treponema sp. UBA1798
TTTTTCTTGCCATTGCTTTTATAATGTTTTTCATATATTTATAAGACAATAATTGATTGTAATTGTGACTTTTTATAACAAAACAGTTACCGTAATAACAGAATATTAGGTGTAACAAACATGGAATTGTCAGAAAGATTCCTAGGGCAGTTCATTATGCACGCGCGTATTAAAAACAGGCCTTGATGATATACGCTGTAATCCTGTATGTTTTTACTCTCCCTGCCAGGTAACGGGGATCAGGAAGGGAATAACAAGCCTGCACAGAAAGGAGGAGAATCTGTACAGGCCCGTCAAAAAGGGTTATCAATAAATAGTGTACCATAATGGTATATTTTTTTCATTGCTATCAACGGTATGCAAGAACGTATTAACAGAAAAATAACAATTCAAGTTCTTAAAAAGAAAAGCCCGTATCACTATTTCTGATACGGGCCGTATATATCAACGTGGTAGATCGTACCACGGCGGGAACATAAAAAAGGACTTGTACACTTCAAGGAGGATTATGTACAAGTCTTTTCTTAAATACCTAATTAGTATTAACTAGAATATAATTGAAATACGTTCTATTGTCAACTATATAACGACATATTGTGCTATATAACTGCAATGTGTGACATTGTTATGTATAATTGGTATTGCCGTCCCATTCACTGTCATCCATATCATCTTCCTGTTCCGTGACCTGTCGTTCTGAGAAGTCAACAAAATCGACTATCCCGTCGATCTTCGTATGATAATACAGTTGATGTAGAACCTTCATGGAAAGAGAGAAATAGGAGCAATCCGGGGAATCAGTAAAGGTAAGAAAGTTATAAGGTGGTCGGAAAAAAACGGTATGATTTACAATAGTTTCCTGATAAACACAGTTAAAGTGCATTGAACTTTTTTCAGCATAGTTATATCATTTTTTAACGAAGGACACTGGGGAGAGGTGTAATTATTTTCAAAAGAATTTCAATAGCTGTATTTCTGACAATATTACAGGTTTTGCCTGGATGTATGATCCCGGGTCCGGGGAATATGATAGTTCAACCGCCACCGGCACAAAAGCCCCTGCGGACAGAGCCAGAGAATCCTCAACATCATGCTGGCGATAGATCGGCGGGTAATCAAACAGAACCACATGGAAAAAACGACCAGGCTCCGGGGGATTCCAATGGTCGGAGAGATCATGGTCAGAATTCACAATCACAGGATCGTCCCGGAACAGAATAATTGCAGTAATACGTATCTATTTTAGATAATGTAAACACCAGAAATCCCAGCAGATGAGCAGATAGTATAGGGATTGTCAGAAAAGTGCAGACTTTCAGACTATTATATTTTATTCCAAATTATTGACTTTTTATCGGGCAAGATATTATAAAATTAAAGAGTATTATTATATGAAAAAAAATAATTGTAGTTCTATTCACTGCTTTTTTACTGTTATTGCAAAGTTGTATGACTCCTCCAATAAATGGTAATAATCAGGGGGGAGAAATGAAAATCCACAGTCTTACCCCGGTCACGAAAGAATGTAATAGAGGGGCTACTGCCCTCGTTTCTTTAAGTGCACTGAAAAGGAGACTGAAAACTTCAGTTTCTGACACTTGGGGAAACTAAAACTGATGCATTTTTCCGCTCATCAATCACAGAATAGAAATACTCCTGATTCTATATGCGGCAGGACTAAGAAGTACCGTGATGGTATATTTTATTGTCATGGAATAAAAAAATCTTGCTTTTTGTTGTATCTTTTTATTATTACATATGATATAATATAACTATGTATGAAAATATTTTATACATAATTCGCACTTGAGCGGATTTATCTTACTATCCCGAAGAAGACAAATGGGAAAAAAAATTTATGTAGGTAATTTAACCTACGGCACGACCGACTCTGCAATTCGTTCATTGTTTGAGTCGTATGGTACAGTTACATCAGTAAATGTTATTACTGATCGTTATAGTGGTGAATCAAAAGGATTTGCTTTTGTTGAAATGAGTACGGATGAAGAAGCTCAGAACGCGATTTCTTCAACTAATGGAACTGATCTTGATGGCCGCAATATAAAAGTAAATGAGGCAATGGATCGGCCTCAGCACAGTGGAAATGGCGGAAATGGCGGAAATAACCGCCGCCGTTACTAACGTATAAAAGCCTGTTCCTGCAGGATATCCTGCAGGAATTTTATAAAAAAAAAGTAAACCGATTGTTGATCTGTTAAAAGTTAACTGAATGTTAACAGAAAATAAAAAAATATAATGTACTTACAATTCTGAAAATAAAACAAATCAAAAAACTTGCGAAGGATTTACTTAATACTGGTGTATGGTGGTTTCGTATAGTATGATATGGATCGTTGAAATCCGGAAAATATTTTCTGAGATTTTTTTCGTCTGTATGGTCTATTCTTTTCCTGCGTACAGTCTGTTATGTATGAGTCTTTTATTCATATCTAAAATGCGTATGAATTTGCCCGTTTTTACTCCTTTGATATTTTTCTATGATTAAGGTTTTCATTTTACTATCACAAGGCTGGTGATGGCAGCTCCATATGCAGCTCTTGAAAATCCATACGGCTTGGAAACAGGTTCCCATATATCATTTTTCCAATATCCGGCAATGTATATGGTTCCGTTATAGGCTGCTCCGGCTGCATAGACATTTCCGTCTGAAACTAGTAATGTATTTATAACGCAGGCGTAAGAATTGTTATAAGGATTTTTTATTGATACCCACGTATTATTTTTCCAGTATCCGGCGATATATTTTGAATCACTTTTGTAGGCATATCCGCCCGCATAAATGTTCCCATGTGAAATTGTAATACAGGTTACTTTACTGCTGTATGACCTTCCATAGAAATTAGTGAAAGGGTTCCATGCACTATCTTCCCAATATCCGGCAACTATTACTGCATTGTTATAAGCATAGCCCCCTGCATAGACAATTCCATCTGAAACTGTCAAACTGGTTACATTTGCATTATAGACTGATCCATAGAAATTTTTTAAAGGATTCCAACTGCCATTCTTCCAGTATCCGGCAATAGACGTTGTAGTATTGTTATAAACGCATCCCCCGGCATAAACATTTTTCTTTAAAATTACAAGGCTGCTCAAATATGACATACAAGAAGATCCGTAAGGGGTTATCAAAGCCTGCCATCTACCATTTTTCCAGTATCCTGCTGTGGATATTGCATCCCGGTTATAGGCATATCCTCCTGCATAAATATTTTTATCTAAAACAATCATACTGGTAACTCTTGCATTATAGGAGGATCCATAAGGATTTGCTAAAGACTGCCAGACACCATCTATCCAGTATCCTGCCACATATGTCGTCCCGTGCTTTGCAGAACCGCTTGCATAAACAGAACCATTTAAAACAAAAAGGCTGGCTACTTCTGTTATGCTTGAAGTTTCATTAAAATCTTTTAACGTGATCCAGCTATTATCTTTCCAATATCCGGCAATCTGTGTCGTATCGTTTTGTATATATCCCCCTGCATAAATGTGGTGAGAATTTATAACATCAGAGGACTGGAAATTCCTGGAACAGCCAGCGAAAAGGAATAGACTCAAAAATAATAAGAAACCATACTTTTGAAACATTTTTCTAACGACCAAACTTTATATATAATTGAATTATATGGCCTCTTAAAAATATTCGCAAGAAATAAACTTGTATATTTCATGCATATAGTATTTTAATAGTTTTTGGCAATCACAAACACGACTGCAAACTGCGGAATATGGACTCCTTTAAAGATATTACAGTCGTGATTTATACTCCTTATACACTTCCGGGGTAGGGACATTAAACATGCTGCACGAGGAAAGGAAAGAATGCGCTGTCGGACAGCATGGAAAACGACCAGCATATAATAGCGTTAATTGTTTTAAGACAAAAAAGCCCGTACGAAAAGGAGGAATCGTACGGGCAATTGCATAATTATGAAAATTATACAATTTGTTGCTGATAATAAGAAAATAACAGAAAACAATGATATTGTCTATAGCATTTTCAAATTTATGTAAAGTTGTTTTGTGGATACCTGCGTCATTGATTTTCATCTTGGTCTTTGAGTGCAATGTACTTTATTTATGAATACCGTTTCCTCCGTTTGACAATTTTTGAAATAGACTCTATATTATTACTATATCAGTAGTAATAATATGTTATATGGATATGATTATCTGTATATAGGATAAAACCGGTATTATTCAATCTGACTATGCTGTTTCCCGATTGCCTTACCAGCCAGTACAGATGATATTTATTTTACTCTTGATTGCATAATATCCTTTTTGACATGGAGTTATATATGGCTGCACTGCATATGGGACCATCTTTCGACTTTACTGCGGAAACCATTGACCACGAAATTTTGATTATATCGCCGGGTAATTATGCTTTGGGGTATACGAATGTTGCTGGAGGTTTTGTTGTTAAATATGTCGGTCGGTCGGATACTGATTTAAAAAAACAGATAAAAAAGCATCTTGGAGAATATGAAAAATACCGCAAATTCAAGTTCTCCTATGCATCTTCTTCCCGGGTGGCATTTGAGAAGGAATGTATGAATTATCATGATTTCGGTGGTGCCAAACATAAGTTGAAAAGACCGAGACATCCTGCACCTCCTGATAACACAGACTGGGTGTGCCCGGTTTGTAATAAGCTTGATTGATTTCGGAAATGTCAGCTTATAAATTTTTATTGCCTGACAACAGTAGCAATCCCTGGTTTTGTTTCTAAGCAAGTATATTTTTGATTAGTACACTGACTGAATTCTGTTGACCGATTCAGCGGACAACTGTGTTAAAAATGTGTTAATTTCTTAAAAAAGAATTCCTGTATGTTTTCCGACATGCTATAGTACTCAGTATAAAGCGGAAAATTATTTATCAGGAGGTTAACTATGGGAAGTCCCAGTCTCAATCTTGAATTATTAAGACTCGTACTTGATATTGATAAGGCAAAACAAGTCAAAGACAATGCTCTTAGTATCAGCACGGAATCGATAATTGCTGATGCAGAAAAGCTTCGTAAATTTGTTAATGAAGATTCGGATAAAAAAGAAGGAAAAAAGAAATAATAGAGAAATGTTTCCCGTCTTAGAGATATTTCAAAAATACTGACTGAAAACAGTGTGTTTTTGAGGCTATACTATAATATACGATCAGTGACAGTTACCTGTTGTCTATGTTACTACTGAATAATGCGTTTTGTGTTATTCAGTAGTTTTTTCTGAGTATTTCATAATAGGGTTTAACTACCCGTCTTTATTGCATATCAGCCGACTATATTCTACAATACACAGTATGGATACATCTGATTCGATAAATCCGTTTGACCGGCTTGTTTCCGGTATCAGCAGCGAGGAACGTCAGCTTTTACTTGATAAACTGAAGTCTTCCGCAACTGATGTTGAGTCTCAGACACTGGAATCTCCTGAGTCCATTGCAGCTAAAGCTGATATACCTCTTGAAATGGAATTGCAACAGAAATCTTTGCTGTATCGCTTTTTTTTGTGGATTCGTTCGCTTTTTTCAGGGATCTCATCAGTGGATTTGTATAACAATGATAAAGTTGAAAAAATGGCCATTGAAATTTCACATACATATGCCGGCCTCATTGATTACAGTCACGAATACCTGTTGACGGTTTTTTACAAAAAACTCGTTGAGCTCAAAATATGTGCTGATTTTTTTCAACCATATGTGGCTAAAATTGAAGAAGATCCCGGCGGATTTTATGTTTTTCTTGGAACACTCATTGCTCCGGAAGTGACGGCTCAGATGAATGCTGAAGCAGATCCTTTCATATATCCTGTAACTCCGGAAATAACAAAAGAACACCGTACCGCATTATTACGCAAAGTTGATGAAATTCTGAAGAATATTCCTCCTGCTGCCCGAAAAAGTCTGTATGACTCTGTAAGCAGTATAGAATGGCTGAGACAGTTTACGAAGCTTCCTTTCAGTCATTTTATTGAACTCTTTACCTCCATTATAGAAGATACATATATATGTACGTTTGCATCGATAGATTCGGAGCTTTCAACATTTGCAAGGGTTTTGTGTTCAGGGCGTTCCATTACCGGAGAGGCTCTCGAAGCTCTTTTCCTTTTTACGAAACGTGGAGAGAAACCGGAGATTTTAAGTGAGTTTCTTGACAAGGCAGAAACTCAGCTTTCTGTTATGCATATATTTATTACAACGGTAC
This sequence comes from Treponema sp. UBA1798, assembly GCA_002319875.1. Lineage (GTDB taxonomy): Bacteria > Spirochaetota > Spirochaetia > Treponematales > Treponemataceae > Treponema_D. Next base: position 6,230 of record DCFS01000198.1, read on the forward strand.
CGATACGCTCGATTGCTTGTATCGTTTATGACGATTCGAGATGGCTGCCGGAGAGTTTTGGCGGTGCGGAAGACTGGTTTATAAAGTATAGAGACCAGTGGAAAAAAGTTTTCGATCAACGATGGAATGTATGGGTACAGGCCTGTAAAAAAGAGGAACAGCGACTGGCATTGCACGAAAAATTTGGTCTTGATTCTTTTCCTTTGTTGCCGTATCGTCCGTGGACAAAGATGTGGGGCGGGCTTGTATTTCACTATGAATTGACAGGTGGATTCTTGTGCTGGTTTTTTTCGAATCAGTATCCTGCTATTCTCCGGATACTGAAAATAATTTTGTTAGAGGGTATTTTTACTTTTGATGAAAATAAGGATGAACTTTCAACAGCTGTTAATGATTGTTCGCGTGTTGACCTTGAGTTGAAACAGTTTATAAACAGACTTGCTCCCAGCGGTGAAACAGGACTTATTTTTGACAAGCTGTCCAGCGAACATTTGCGTACATTACAGGGACAAGGAAAAATTGCTTCCATGATTATTGCCGCTGAAAAAGAAGTAAAAAAATTTGAAACTGATTTTTGTATCATCTGCAGACTTTTAATGCGTGTTCTGAATGGATTTTTCCCTGAAAATACAGAGAAAAAATATGGACCTTTAAAAAATCTCAGAATGATCAGAAGTACGCAGAATTTTTATACAGAAGTTCTCGATACACGATCAAAACTGACAAATATACTTGATATGTTCGGACAGATAGAGACGCTTGATGGAAATGTACAATAATATACAGAAAGTTGATGTGACAGAAAAAGCTGCTCCTGTATATACGGAATCTGGTGGAGAACTTGTCCTTCTGCCGTTTTACTGTTGTGGAAAATGGTTTGACTGTTCTGACTATCCGAGGTGGGGGATGAGTTTAAAAAAGGCCGGATCCATGCGTTTCCGCTGGAGTGAACAAAATGACTGTCGGATCCGCTTTCTGGAAAGACTATGCAGACCGAAGGGGATCACTCCGGTATCGCTTGAACTCGTTCATTCGAAAGAGGTCTGTACTCTTAATTCGGCGCTGGATACTGGCGGTAAACAGGCGGATGGCATGATAACTTTGAACAGAAATCTCTTGCCTGTCGTGACTGTGGCTGACTGTATGCCGATTTTTCTGTTTGATCCGGTGACGGGTATGTTCGGGGTTCTCCATTCCGGATGGAAAGGAACGGGAATAGTTGCTGCTGCGCTGGAAAAAGCAGAAAAACTATATGGTGTAAAACCTGCGGATATTTGTATAGCGCTTGGTCCTCATATCAGAGAATGCTGCTATATAGTCAATGAGGAAAGAGCTGAATATTTTAGAAAAAACTTTACGGATGAATGTGTCATGCCCGTATCGGAAGCAGAACAGGATGCTTCCGATACAGTGAAAAACTGGAATACAGACGGGGGAAGATTGTTCAGACTTTCGCTGGAACGGGCGAATATCGCACTGTTGCTTAAGATCGGGGTTTCTCCGGATCACATTGTTGTTGCATCGGATTGTACCTGCTGCAACGAACTTTTCGGTTCGTACAGGCGAGAGACGTCAGAGTCTGGCAGATACACTGGTCGGACCGTCTCTTTTACGGTACAGGCCGCTTTCTGCGGCAGCATCTGATTCGTGGTAGCAATAAACGTTATATTTCGTTATAATGCTTACACTATTATTTTGAGGTAATGAATAATGTCAGATATTAAAAGTGACTGCAAGGCTATTATATGTGCGGCTCTTAATAACTTGAAAAAGGCGAAGGGTATTTCAGCTGATGATATAAAACCTGAAGCGGTTTCTCTTGAAACCCCACCCGATCCTGAAATGGGTGATATAGGTATACCCATGTTTCTTTTTGCCAGAATATTCCGTATGGGGCCTCCACTTATCGCACAGTCTGTTGTAAAGATTATTTCAGAGAGAAATTTACCCGATGAAATAAAAGTATCTGCTGTAGGTACTTTTGTACAGGTCGGCCCGTATGTAAACGTAAAACTCGATAAGGCTGGAACCGGCAATGCCATTCTCGACAGAATTTTATCCCAGGGAGAACTGTATGGCTCGTTTGATGAAAATGGTAAGCGTCCGCTGGAAGGTCGTCGCGTTATGGTCGAATATTCCAGTCCCAATACGAACAAACCGCTGCATCTCGGACACATGAGAAATGATGCACTTGGCGAAAGTGTAAGCCGTATACTGAAAAAAGCCGGTGCTGAAGTTTACAAGGTAAATATTATCAATAATCGCGGGGTACATATCTGTAAATCGATGATAGCATACAAATTGTTCCATGAGCCGAAGGGAGATACTCCGGAGCGCCTCGGTATGAAAGGAGATCATTTTGTAGGACAGTGCTATGTTGAATTCGATAAATATCAGAAAGAACACCCGGAGGCTGCACAGCAGGCAGAAGAAATGCTGATCAGCTGGGAAAAGGGAGATCCGGACGTCCGCAGATTATGGAAACAGATGAATGACTGGGCTATCGGTGGTATTCAGGTAACATATGACCGGACCGGCGTGTCGTTCGATAAACTGTATTATGAAAGTGAAACATACCTTAAAGGGAAGGAAGAAATACTTGATGGTCTCAGTCGCGGTATTTTTTATAAGGAGCCTGACGGTTCTGTCTGGGTTGATCTGAAACCGATCGGTATGGATAAGAACAAGGTCCTCCTTCGTAAGGATGGTACGGCACTTTATATGACACAGGATATCGGTACTGCAATTTACCGTCATCAGGACTGGCCGTTTAATCAGCTGGTATATGTTGTCGCTAGCGAACAGATTTATCATTTTAAAGTGCTTTTCTATGTATTAAAAAAACTTGGATATGAATGGGCTGACAGATTGTATCATTTGAGTTACGGTCTTGTGAATCTTCCAAGCGGGCGTATGAAAAGTCGGGAAGGTACTGTTGTTGATGCAGATGATCTTATCGACCAGCTGCGTGACGATGCTGTAGCTGAGATAAAGGAAAAAGGCCGTGAAGATGAAGTTGGCAATGTGCAGAATGTAGCGGATAAAATTGCTCTTGCTGCACTGCATTATTATTTGCTGCAGGTAACGCCTGTAAAGGATATGTTGTTTAATCCGCAGGAATCACTGTCGTTTACCGGTAATACCGGTCCGTACCTGCAATATATGGGTGCCCGAATTGCTTCTATTCTTAGAAAAGCTGAAGAATCAGGAATAAAATCGGAATCTGGTTGTGCGGCACTGTTGAATAGTACTTCGGAATGGGATCTTATCAAGTCTTTGGGAGATTTCCCTTCCGTTACTGCAAGAGCTGCGGAGAATCTTGATCCGAGTCTTATGACCGGCTATCTGTATGAAGTAAGCAAATTATTCAGCAGGTTTTATCAGCAATGTCCTATCCTC